>JAAWIE010000173.1 GCA_022796195.1 Lawsonibacter sp.
CCCGACCCCAGCTCCAGCATGGGCACCACATTCCCGCGGCAGCTCACCGTTCCCTTTGTCGGTTTCAGGATCCCGGAAATCACCTTCAAAACCGTGCTTTTCCCGGCTCCGTTCCGCCCGATCAGGCCCAGTGTTTCGCCCTTTTGTACGGAAAACGATACAGCATCCAATGCCGTGAAGTCTTCAAACCTCAGCTTTCCGCGCAAGGCACACATAACAAATTCCTTTAAAGACAGAATTTTATCCGCGTTCATATGAAACTGCATCGTAACATTCGAGACCTCTATCATTGTTTTTCCCATGGGAAGCTTCCTCACAGATACAGGACGAATTTATCCTGTGTTTTCTTAAATACCCATGCGCCGGCCGCCACCATTCCCAGCGCGATCATCAAGCATTGCGCATAGACAGCCGGCTCCGGAGACAATCCTTCCAAAATGCACATACGGATATTTTTTAAAAAGTGATAGAGCGGATTGAATACCAGAATAAATCTGAAAGTATCCGGCAAAATTCTTTCGGGATAAAAAATCGGTGTTGCATAACACCACATCATGGTAAATACATTCCACAGAAACTGGGTATCCCGGAAAAATACCATCAGCGCCGAAAGAAGAAGCCCCAGTCCCAGGCAGAAAATAATCAAACACGCAAAAAAATAAAGTGCCAGAACCGTTGCCTTTCGAAACTGGACTCCTGTCAAAAACGACATGATCAACAGCGGAATCAGGGAAATACTTAAGTTTACTACCGAAGACATGACCCTTGTCAGCGGATAAATATATTTTGGCACATAGACCTTCGTGATCAGACTATAATTTCCCAAAATAGCCCCCAGTGCCATCCCGCAGGATTCAGAAAGAAAATTGAACGAAACCACTCCGATCAGCAGATACACCGCAAAATTCGGTACATCGTTTTTGAAGATAGTGGAAAAAACGACATATTGGACCGACATCATCAGAAGGGGATTGAGGAAGCTCCAAAACATGCCGAGAACCGAGCGCTTATATTTCACCTTAAAGTCTCTGGCAACCAGCTGCTGGATCAGAAAGTCATACTTTCTGACAGCCGCCACGGCTTCGACCACATAGCTGCGTTTTCCGACCCTGCAGCGATACCAGATCACACAAAGAGCTCCCAGTAAAACAACAAGCCCGATTCCGGCAAAGGTCCAGTAATGAAGACCCGTCCAAATATAGTCGATGCCGGTTGCCGCGAAGCAGAGTGTCCCCTCTGCCTCAGCCCCGTTGATATAAAGTCGTCCGGCTTCGAGGCGCGTCTGCGTGCTCAAAAGCGGGGCCACCGAGCTCCCCGTCTGGCCATCCGGCGAAGAAATACGCACCAAAAGCGGGGTGTTGCCCAGTCCCTCAATCGGTTCTTCTGCTATTAGAGAGGTGATCGCCCCCTCCGTAAGCTCCGCCGCCTGAAAGCTTTGGGACATCACAACGCGTCCTTCCCCTACAAGGATCAGCTCGACCATGACCGTTCCTGTATTCGGACGATAAAAATTGCCCCATTGGACATCAATCTGCTGCAGGCACTCGATTCTCGCCTCAAAATACTGTTCTACGACATTTCCAGCCGCCAGCTCGACGGTCCAGCCATCCGCCGGCGGCAGCTTTACATTGCCTCTTGAGCTGCGCAAGTGGAGCTGATCGCCGGCCAGAATATAAAAAAGTACGATCGCCACCAGATAGACCGGCACTATTACACACGTCATACGCCGAAGCAGCTCTCTCTTTTCCGAAGACAAAGTTTTCTTTTTGTTTGCCGCCCGCAATCCGCTCACCTCCTCCCAGTCTTTCTGTCTCTTTTTATCCGCCCAGCCATTCAGCCTTTCCACATCGGCCATGCATATGGTCCTGTATCCCTTGCCGAAAGGCTCTTTTCACGGCCTCGTCTTTGCACATTGCCATCCGGATATACCGCGACGCCAGGCTGAACGGATACGCTGTGCAATCCAAGAAAGAGCCGTATTTCTTTACATAATTCAGTCTGTTCCGGGTCACGTAATAGGTGGCAAACGGCGAGCCGCTTCCCCCGGCCGAACGGCCAATCTTATGCCATAGCCTGGCTTCGGGAACATATTTGATTTTGATTCCATTCATGGCAAGCCTCGTACAAAAATCCGTATCCTCGTAGTACATAAAATAGTCTTCTTCCAGAAGTCCAATTTTTTCGAATACGTCCGCTTTTATCATCATGCAGCAGCCCGTTGCAAAGGTGACTTCCTTCACTTTTGTGTCACCGGTATCCTTACGATTTATATTGCTGTGTTTGGCAGCTCCGGTCCTGCGGTTGATCCTCCCGCCTCCATACCAAATCGTATCCGGCTGTGTAAAGTATAAAATTTTAGGAGCACTAACCGTTTTTTCGTCACAGTACCCTTTCAAAAGCCGGATCATGTTTGGTGCCGCCACCGTATCATTATTCAGAAGGAGAACATACCCGTAACGATTGTCCAGTGCATATTGTATCCCTACATTATTTCCCGCCGAAAATCCGCCATTGCTTTCATTCCGGAACGTAATCACACCCGGATACCGCTCCCGGATGGCGGCCGTCTCATCCGCTGCGGATGCATTGTCCACAAACAGAATAGTGGTTGACTCTGCCCCCTCCGCTTCACATAGCCCTTTTATGCATGCAACAGAATCCTCTATCCCATTATAGTTAACCAGTATAACCGCGGTTCTCTCCCTGTTATCATGCATTTTCCCGGCAGTCCTTTTCCTCTGCGGTGCGTTTAAAAAAGTGCGCCAGTCTTTCACCTGCCAAAGCCGCTCCATAAAGTTCTTCGATCGCCTGCCAAGGGACAAGCGGCGCCGCTTTCCAGCTTTCCTCAAGCATGAGGGCTGCCAAGTCCTCTGCCTGCTTTTTAGGATCCGCCTTAAGAGAAAATGCCGGCACCGACACCGGAAGCGTTTCTGAAAAGATCGAAAGATCGCTGGTTATCAAAGGCTTTCCGTATGCCATTGCCTCCAGGGGCGGTACCCCGAACCCTTCCGCACGGGAAGGAAATACAAAGCAGGCACAGGAGGCCAAAAGATCATACTTCTTCTTTTCCTTCACATATCCAAGATAATGCAGCTTTGAACATTCTGCC
>JAAWIE010000163.1 GCA_022796195.1 Lawsonibacter sp.
CCCCGAATACAAGATTCTGCTCACCTTCTTCTCGCCCTCGGGCTACGAAATCCGCAAGAACTACAAAGGCCGCCCCGCAGAAATATCCGGAAGGGAAGGTCTGCGTTCCCCTCTCGCAACCAGCCTATGCAGAAAATTAACCGGCTGACACCGCCTCCAACAATTTTTTTACTTGCTCCTCCGCCTCGCTCAGGCCGGTCCAGACCGTGTAAAAGCCATCCGCATAGGAGTCCTGCACACTTTCCAAGCCCAATATCATCAGCTTCATTGCGCTCAGTCCCCAGGAAATGCGGTCAAACGCTTCCTCCAGCTCCAGTAATAAAATTTTCTGTTCCATAGTTTCCTCCTTGATTTTTTCCCGGAGCTGTGGCATAATGAATTTGCCATCCCTCCGGGTATGGATTTGCCATTCCTCCGGGTTGGTTTGTATAGGGTGTTGGTTGGGTTTCTGAGGCCGCCAACACTCTATTTTTCTTGGCTGAGTTCCTCAACATTGATCTGCCCAATGGTTTCACGCCGTTTGCGAAAGTACTCAGCCCTGCTCTTCGGGGACAATTCATCACCTCCCAGTATTAGCTACATTACAATATGTAGCTAGTATAATGTCAAGCGTAATCCGCTTAATTTTCGCCCAGAGTTGTGGTATGATGAGATTGCCATTCCTCTGGGTTGGGTTTCATAGGGTGTTGGTCGGGTTTTTCGGACCGCCAACACTCTATTTTTCAGCCAAATGCTCCAGGACAATCATGCGAATCAGCGCACTAACATTCGTCCCTTTCTGTTCGGCCTCCTCTTTCAGGGCTTCCAAATGCTGTACGGACAGAAAGGTGGTGACCCGTTCTGTGTTGGCCTTTACTCTTGGTGACAATTTGTTCACCTCCTATATGTACATTATGTGTACATCTTATTAATCTGTCAAGTGAAAATTAAGAGGATGTAAGAAAACTTATCTTCCCCTTGATTTTAACCCAGAACCATGGCATAATTAAATTTACCATCCCTCCGGGTTTGGTACAAAGAGTTTCGGTGCGTTTGTGAAAGAGGGCCCGAAACTCTTATTTTTTGTCCAACTCCGCTTTTACCAAATCAATACCTTTCTCGATAATCGCCGCCCTGCTGACGCCCAGCTTTTCAGCGCAGTACATTAGCTTTTCGGCGGTCTCCGCTCCCATTCGCATCTCGAAACGCAGTTGTTTGGAGTGTTCGGATTTTGGTCTTGGGGACATGTTTTCACCTCCATTCCGGTCCTCACATATATTATAATTATACGGGCCGGAATTGTCAAGCCCAATATAAAATAAACCCAGCGCATTTGCGCTGGGTGTTCTCTTTATTTATTCATCAGCAGACACACCGCATGGGCGGCCATACCCTCGCCGGAGCCGGTAAAACCCAGTCCCTCCTCGGTGGTGGCCTTCACGTTGACCTGGTCAGGAGAAATCCCCATAACCCGGGCCAGGTTCTCCCGCATCGCCGGGATGTGAGGCGCCAGCTTGGGCCGCTGGGCTAAAATCGTGGCGTCCACATTGCCCACGGCGTACCCCCGCTCCTCCAGCAGCGCCGCCACGCGGGCCAGCAGCTTCAGGCTGTCCGCCCCCTTGTAGGCGGGGTCAGTATCGGGAAAGTGCTTCCCAATGTCCCCCAGCCCGGCAGCCCCCAGGAGGGCATCCATGACAGCGTGGGTAAGGACGTCGGCGTCGGAGTGGCCCAGCAGGCCCCGGTCCCAGGGGATATCCACGCCGCCTAAAATCAGCCTCCGCCCCTCCGCCAGCCGGTGGACGTCGTAACCGTGTCCCATCCTCATAACAGGCCCTCCACTCTGCCCTGCAAAATGGCCTCCCCCAGGACCAGGTCCAGAGGGGTTGTGATTTTCAAGTTCTCCCGGCTGCCCTCGGTGAGGGTGACCCGCATTCCTAACCGCTCTACCGCGCCGCAGTCGTCGGTAAGCAGTTCCCCGTCCTCCAGCGCCTTCTGGATGGCCCCCTTGATGAGCCCCGCCTCAAAGACCTGGGGGGTCTGCACCGCCCACAGCCGGGAGCGGTCCACCGTCTCCACCGTCAGGCCGTCCTCGCTGCGTTTCACCGTGTCGGTAAGGGGAACAGCGGGGGCGGCGGCTCCAGTGAGGGAGGCGCGGGCCACGGTATCCCGGATGATCTCCTGGGTCACCAGAGGCCGGGCGCCGTCGTGGATGGCGATCAGGTCCGCCTCTGGGTCCGTCTCCCTCAGCCCCGCCTGAACGGAGTAGATCCGCTCCTTTCCCCCCACAATCACCTTGCGTACCTTGTCCAGATTGAACTCCTTACACAGCCGGCCCACCTCCACCACCAGGTCCTCCCGGGCCACCACGATAATCTCACCGATGGAGGGGCAGTCCTGAAACGCGTAGAGGGTATGGACCAGCACTGGCAGCTCCCCCAGAGGGGCCAGCACCTTGTCAATGCCCCCCATCCTCCGAGCCAGCCCGGCGGAGACAATCACAACAGAACAACGGGGCGCTCCAGCGCTTTTCTTCCCCCTAAACAGAGAAAACAGGCCCATGCTCCTCACTCCTTATCCGTCAATTTTTTCTTCCGCACCGCGTCCACTATTTTCTCCTGGAACACCAGCTCTTCTGTCCAGCCGGTGTACTCAGTGGCGCTGGTGCATTCAAAGGCTGTCCAGCCCCGGATGTTCCAATTTACCATCCTGATGTCATCAAAGAGGTCGTAGTCCGGGTCCATAATCTCGTGCATCTCAACCCAGCAGTCACAGTCCTGCTCCGCCAGAGGATCAGAAAAGTCCAGAAAAACCATGGAGCTGGGGCAGGCCCAGAAGCACCCCCAGACGGCCAGCAGATTGGTCGCACTGTCATAGGCCGCGTTGGTCCAGATGAAGGTCTCCTGCCCCATCCGGTCATCCAGCAGCCAGGAGCGCTCCGGGATATAGTGCAGCGTCCGCCCGGTCTCCACCTCCAGCACACTGTAGCCGTACAGGTCCTCCCGGAAAATCAGATAGTGCATCCCGTTGGCGTGGACAATCAGCTTGCAGAACTCCCCGTCATAGTCCAGATTGTCCCAAGTATACACCACCTGTCCCCCGCTGTCCAGCAGGCTATGACGGG
>JAAWIE010000022.1 GCA_022796195.1 Lawsonibacter sp.
TCATGGGGCGCCCCATGACAATTTATCTTCGTCTGTTTTTTTAGAGCGGACACACAGAAGGGATGGTTCCACTATGAAGCGTTCATCAACCCGCCTAATCAGCTTCTTGCTGGCCCTGGCCATGCTAACTACCTTCCTGCCGGTATCGGCTGCCGGTGTCCCGGATGAGGGCCTATCCGCCGGCCCTTTGGAATATGAGAATGTCCAGCCGCCGCCAGAAGTGGAAGACACCATTCTGCCTCCGGAGGAGGATGCCGGTTTGCGTTTGGAAGACGAAGGTTATGCCGAATCCAGCCAGAATGACAGTGCAGCTCCCGAGGACAGCGAAGCGGATATGCTTCCTGCGAATGGAATTTCATCCCTTACCACCGAAAGTACCTATAATACTGCCGCCCTGACCATTCCAGGATATACTCAGGTGACAGAAATGCCCGCCGATGGTCTGGAACGGGCTTACTATCTTGTCATAGCTCCTTATAATAATGACTATTATATGCTCTATCCTGGCGCAACTGGGGCAGCGTTAAATGCTAACAATGCTGCGAAGCTGGTAATAGACACGGATTCTACGGTTACTGGTTACCGTACAAAGGCCAATGGTTTTGACAGTGAAACTGTGTCTACAGATTTTACTGAGGCAGATAATTTAATCGCCCACACAGGTAGTACCTATTCTGTTACGGCCAGTAATGGCCATGTGTTGATCTGCGGTAATGGACAAACCGTATATCAAGCAAGTGGCACCAGCAGTTTAAGCATTAGTGGAAAAGAGAATGCAAGATTTAACTTGATTAACCCAAATAATAGCAATGCAAATTTGATTTTCTATTCCCCCAACATGAATTTTAACCAAGGTTCCAACCCACAGAATAATCCTACAACTTATTTCCCTGATATGATGCTCTTCAAGAGTGATAGAGAGGTTCCACCAGAGCCGGAGCCCCCCGAAATTCCCGCCCTTGAACTGCCAGGATTTACTCAGCTTACTGACATAAGCCAGCTGAATGAAGATAAGAGCCATCTGATTGTCAGCCAAGCTGCCGACGGTACGATCTATGCGCTGTATCCTTCCATTGCCGGTGAACAGCTGGGGGCTGGTGATTTAGCGAAGCTGGGTGGAGATAATGACGGCGCCCGTACAGCACTGCTTACCGTGAATGGAGATACCGTAACGGCAGACTATTTAAAAGACGGCACCCCTCTGGCCATAGATAAGCTGTATTTCGGCATTAAACCGGTAAACGGCAAGTATGTTTTTACGGCCGCAAATGGCCGCCGACTGAATATGCAGAACTATATGTTTACCGAGGGCACGATAGAATTAGTAGTTGCGTCTCGAGGGAACAACGCCTTTAGTATTACTACCTCTGATTATAATGGCAACGGTACTGGACGTATTTTGGACTTTACCAAAAACGGCGACCCCAATGCGTTTAGTACTACACATGGCACAGACTTCTGGTGCCCCAGAACTCCAAAGATGAATATTTACCTCTTTGAAAGTGCAGAGGATTTCCCCACCGCCAAACTCACCTTGGAAAAGCTGAAAGACGAAATTACAAATGCCGGTTTGAACGCTTCGGATTATACCAAATCCTCCTGGGCGGTTCTCCAGTCTGCGCTGGATACGGCGAATGCGGCGCTGAACAGCGGAAACGCGGACGACAATGCACAGGTGTACGTGGATGCCCGCGATACCTTACAGAATGCGTACGACAGTTTACAGCCGGTTCCGGTTCCGCCCAGCGTGCCCTCGGGGGCGACCAAACGGGAATGGCGGGACATGGTTCCGACCCCCGGAACGACCCAGAACCAGCCTTTTGCGACTGGGACCGCAGGCAGTGATCATTTCCGTATTCCGGCGATGATTACCCTCCAGCACCAAAGTGACGCAAATAAAAATGGCCGTCTGGTGGCTGCCATCGACGCCCGCTGGAACCATCCCATGGATGCCTGTTCTCTGGATACAATTCTCAGCTATTCGGATGACAATGGAGCGAATTGGCATTATAAGTTCCCCAACTATTTCGGCGACAGCACAAATGGAAAAGGCGATACCTATGAGACCGCCTTCATTGACCCCGTGATCGTAGAGGGGAAGGACGGTACCATCTATCTGATGGTAGACCTTTTCTCAGGCGGTGTGGCGATTAACACCGCGCCTATGCGTCCCCCTGCCGCCACCGGCTATGTGGAGATTGATGGTACACAGCGGTTAGTACTCTATACATCCCCGGACACCAACTTGCAGAGCGACACCAACTACTACTGCTATATTGGTGACTTTGATCAAACAGGGTATGCCCCAGTGATGGAACCAATCAACGGCAGTGCAGACATATTCAACGGCTATTATGTAGACAGACATTACTATCTGTATTATACTAGTGGTCAATTTAGCAGTAAAACTCCGGACGACGACAAAATTTGGTGTGAGCGCAAGGGAGAATCGGGTGTATACGTCCAGCAGAACGTATTTTTCTATAATGCAATTCTCCATGCCCGCAATGCCGCCTACCTCTGGATTGTCAAGTCTACTGACGGCGGCGAAACCTGGAGTGATCCTCAGATTGTAAACGATCAGGTGCGCACCGGCGAGGATATATTCTATGGCACCGGTCCGGGTGCGGGACTTTGTATGGAAGATGGTACCATCATTTTTCCCACTTATACACATCAAACTGAGGTTTCCAGTTTTATTTACTCGAAAGATAATGGGAACACCTGGAAACGTGGACCCTATGGCCCGGGTGCAAAAAGTCCCATCGGCGGAGATTGGTCCAGTGAGAGCTGTTTGGTTCAAATCGACGGTACAACTGTGCGCCGTTTCTACCGCACCGGAGGAACAGACCTGTGTTACGTTGACCACACTTGGGATGGACAAAGTTGGAGTACCAGTGCGGTTGTGGATACCGGAGAGGACAAGAGTGATCGAAATCAGCTCTCTGCTATCAAATACTCCCAGCAGATTGATGGGAAAGACGTAATTATCGTCTCTTCCGGCGGTGCCACTCGTCAAAGACAGGGCAGATTGTATGTGTTCTTGGTGAACAACGACGCAAATCACACCATGACTTTGTACCAGACCTATTATGTCAATGGCGCAAGTGATTTCTATGCCTACTCCTCCCTTTCCGAAACGGCCGATGGCGATATTGCTCTGCTTTATGAGCATGCCGCCTCCGCAGTGACGTTCCGGGTTATCCCGATTGAAGACATTACAACGCCTCCCGAGGAGCCGGAGACCATCACCATCCCCGGTTATACTCAGGTAACCTCAATGCCCAGCGGAGGTCTGGAACGCGCCAACTACTTGGTTGTTGTTGCCTACAATAACGATTACTACATGCTTTACCCTGGAGTGACCGGAAACAACAACGGAAACAACGCCAAACTGTCGGTAGGCGCTGGCGGGGTGGTGAACGGCTATTACATTCAAAATAGCAATGGTACTGCGTACAGTACGACCTTGACCAGTGATTTTTCCGGTGCGAATAATACGATTACGAAAACTGGCGATACCTATTCGATTGAAGCTGATAATGGCTATAAACTGATTTGCGGCGGCACTGGAAAACAAGTTTACCAGACCAGTGATACCAGCAGTTTGACAATCAACAGTTCGGATAACAACTGCTTTAAAATTCAAAATGGGAATACGATGCTTCTTTTTGTAGGAAGCGCACTGAAGTTTGACCAGGCGAATGCAAGTAATGCGGACTGGTATCCGAATATGATGTTCTTCAAGAGCGACACGGCGGTGGAGATTGATACGACCATTCCTGGTTATACCCGTGTTGAGAGTATACCGTCAAGTGGTCTTGACCCCAGTAAATACTATATCATCGCCGGCACCGCTAGTAATGGGACTATGTACGCGCTTTATCCCAGTGAAGCTGGAAAAGATCTGACGCCTGGCGACCCGCGGCCTGCCTGTACCGCCAGACTCACCATTTCGGGAAGCACCGTTACCCCCACTTTGGTCACGGGCGGCACACAGGTTGACATGGATTCCCTTCGGTTCACAGTTACTTCCCTGGGGAACAGCCAATATAACATCGAATTAGGAAACGAGCTGTTCCTCAACCTGGACGGGAAGATGTATTCTGCGGACCCCGCCCCTGTAACGGTCACCTTTGAGGGTGAGAATCTGTTGGTCAAGGGGGCTGGCAACCGTTATTTGAACCTCCATGTGCGGAATGACGCACATGCGCAGTTCCCCAATTTTAATGCCGACGCTGGATTCTTTGGACCTTCCAATAAGCCAAACAACTATTTAAAGGTTTACCTCTACCAGCAGGACGGACAAACGGCCCCTACCACCCGCAGTAAACTGGCGGATTTGGTGGCAGAGTGTCAGCGCCTCACCCAGTCCGACTATACTGCGATTACTTGGGATATGCTTCAGACCCAAATTAACGCGGCGCAAGCGATTCTGAGCAATTCCGGCGCGAGCGAACAGCAGCTGCAGACTGCGCTGAGCGATCTGCGCAGCGCCAAAAATGAGTTGCAGCTTGCACCAGTTGTCCCCAGTACCCCGACGAGCACCGTTTATCAGCTCCAAACCGGGACCTTGTCCAATGGTATTTATGCGATTTATACCAATGAAAGTGCGGAAGGAGATAACCGTATTCTCTACCACACGGGTTCCGGTAAGACCGATAAGGTGGTCGGTACGGTCTCGGACAACCGGCTGACATTGAATGGTTCCTTCCCAGAGTCACGCCAGCTCTGGAGGCTGACCACTGTTGCTGGCGGGTATACCCTGCAAAGTGTGGACAGCGGCCGGTATCTGGATTTGACCACTGCCAGCGATTCAAACATTAATACCTCTGGCAGCCCGATTACCCTCAAGATCACCGGGAGTAATGGAACCTACACCGTCGCCCAAGACGGCGGGCAGTCCGTTTCCTATGACGCTTCCAGCAATGGCAATTACTTTGCCGGAAATACGGCCGCCTCCCTGCGCTTCTTCAAGGAGACGGAAATCCCTGCCACAATCCGTACGAATGAAGAACTGATTCCGCCCCCTGGAACGACCCAAAATCAGCCCTTTGTCTCCGGCACCGGCGGAAGCACAAACTTCCGTATTCCAGCCATAACCACCATTACGAAGGGGACCTATGCGGGCCGTCTGGTGGCGGCGATTGACGCCCGCTGGAGCCAAACCGGCGACGGCGGCAACATCGACACCATTTTCAGCTACTCCGACGACAACGGAAAGACTTGGCATTACTCGTTCCCCAACTATTTTGGCGACAGTGTGGACTCCTACTCCGCCAGGGCGACCAACTTTATTGACCCGGTCATCGCGGTGGATCACAGCGGAACGATCTACATTATGGTAGATATTTTCCCCGGCGGCGTGGCCCTTAACACGGCTCCGATGGCGCCTGCCAACGCAACCGGCTATGTGAAGGTAAACGGAATAGACCGCCTGGCGCTCTATACCTCCCCTGTGACGGGGGAGCAGAGCGATACCAACTACTCCTATTTTATCGGCGACTTCTCAAACGGCTACGCCACCGTATATGAGAGGGATGGAGGCAGCGGCAAAAAGTCCAGCTTCTATGTGGATGAGCACTACTATCTGTACATGCAGAAGAGCAATCTTCGAGACCCTTCGAAGGATAAAATCTACTGCCAGCGGCTGGGTTCCGCGGAATGGATCCAGCAGAATGTGTTCTTCTACAACGCCAGTCTCCATGTCCGCAATGTCTCTTACCTGTGGATTGTCAAATCCAGCGACGGCGGCAGGACCTGGTCCGCACCCATCATGAACAACCATCAGGTACGTACCGGACAAGACCGATTCTACGGCGTAGGTCCTGGCGGCGGTCTGTGCATGGAAGGCGGGCCGCTGAACGGCATGATGATTCTGCCCACCTACGCCAACCCCAACGAACACGCCAGCTTTATCTATTCCCGGGATAACGGAGCCAGCTGGACCCGCGGCCCGGTAGTAGGCGGCGATGCCACCAGCGAGAGCTGTCTGGTTCAAATCAATGAGACCACCATCCGGCATTTCTTCCGGGACAGCTGGGCCACACGGGGTGTACCGATTCATTATGTGGACCACACCTGGAACGGAACCGGATGGACCACCGGTTCTGAGATTCTCTCGGTGGAAGGCACGACCAGATGGGGCGCCTGCCAGCTGTCTGCCATCAAATACTCCCAGCAGATTGATGGGAAGGACGTCATTCTTCTTTCCGCGCCCAGCAGCAGTGCCGGCCGCCGGAATGGCAAAATCTTCGTCCTGATGGTCAACAACGACCCGGACCACACCATGGAACTGGCCTATACCCACGAGGTCAATGGGCCCGACGATCCCTATGCGTATTCCTCCCTCACCGAGACGAAGGATGGCGACATTGCTCTGCTCTATGAAATCAGCGGCACCAATGTTCCCTTCCAGATCATCCCCTTTGGCAGTATCGACGTCACCATTAACGCCACCGGTTATGAAGGCGTCTACGACGGAAAATCCCACTCCATTTCGGTCAGCGCCTCCGAGGGGGCGGAACTCCAGTATTCCACCGACAACGGTACCACCTGGACCGCAGTAAAACCGGAATTTATCAATGTGGGAACCTACACTGTGCAGGTGAAGGGAACTTGGGGGGATACGGTAAAGACCGCGTCGGCGGTTGTCGAGATCAAACAGGTGCATACGGCAATTCACCTCACCTCCGACTCAATCGTCTTGACCCACGGCGAGACGGTGACCCTGACCATCACCGGCGTGCCGGCTGAGGGAACCGTCACCCTGAGATGTTCGGACCACGGAAATATCCCTGTCACCAAGCAGGCCAATGGCACTTATACCGGGACCCATGTGGTTGTAGAAGGCGAATACACCTTTACTGCCAGCTATACCGACCCCAAAGGTAACTACGCCAGCGCAGTCAGCGAGTATTCCATCACGGTATACCCCGAACTCCATTTTGATATTACCGTTCATGAGTTTGAGGGACCCTACGACGGCAAACCCCACACCATCACAGTCAAAGCCAGTGAAGGCGTCACGCTTACCTACAGTGAGACAAAGGACGGCGCGTACACGTCCACACTCCCGGTCTTTACCGATGTGGGAAGCTATACCGTTTATTTCAAGGCCGTTTCTGCGGATGGAGAGAGTATTCAGGGCTTTGCCACCGTCGTCATTACCAAGGCGACCCCGGACATTGCCATTACGGCTAAGCCTGACACCAATCTCACCACATCTCAGCTCCCGCTGACCCTTACCATTACTGGTGTGCCTGACAGCAGTCAGGGCCGGTTTACCCTCACCAGTGCTGGAGAGACGGTGAAGAATCTGAGTGTGGATGGAAATGGCGTCTGGACGGCCACCCCCAAGCTTCCCAACGAAACGCGTACCTATACCTTTGTGGCAACCTTTGACCCCGCCGTCCGGGGTGACGGCAGCGCCATTGCTAACCCCAACTATGAGCGGGTCGTGAAGAATATAGAGATTACCGTGACCCGTTCGACCAGCACGAATATCGCAATTACCCCCAGCGCCTCCTCCTTCAACGGCGGCGGAACACTAACGCTGACCGTAACCGGAGCGCCTGCCGCGGGCACGCTTTCGGTCACCTGTGGACAGGGGCTGGTAGTGACTGAGACCGTACGGGGTAAGTACGTGGTCACCCTGCCCAACGTCACCCGGACCTACACCTTCACCGCCGCTTACAAGGGAGCGGACGGGCATGAAGACGCACAGGCTGTCTGCACCGTTTCGGTGACCGCCCAGACCAATCCGCCGGTTAATCCCAATCCTCCGGTTAACCCCAACCCGCCGGATTACTCGGGTTCCTCAGATTCTTCGGACTCCTCTTCTTCCTCGAGCAGCAGCACCCAGACCAGTAAGAATCCGGACGGCAGTACTACCACAACGGTAACCGACAACCGGACGGGTACGGTTACAGAAACGACAGTGTCGCCGGACGGAAGCAAGACGATAGTGGAGACCAAGAAGGACGGTACCGTTACCGCCACAACCGTTGACCCGGATGGCGGCACGGTGGAGAAAGTGGTTACGCCCAATAAGAATGTTACCATTACGGTAACCAACAAAAAGGGCGAGACGCTGGCAAATCTGAACCTGCCCTTCCAGACTCCGGAACCGGAGAAGAAATTTGTAGACGTTCCGGCCAATCACTGGGCAGAGCAGAGCATCAACACAATGGCCGGCCTGGGCGTGATCAAAGGAGTCGGCGAGGACCGCTTTGATATGAACTCCTCGATCAAGCGGGGCGACCTGGCAGCCATGCTGTTCCGGCTGTCCAATGGCAAGGCGGGACAGGACGTTGCCTTCAACGATGTGCCCGGCGATAAGTATTACGCAGATGGTGTGGCTTGGGCCAGCATGGTTGGTATTGTGCAGGGCGACGGAAAGGGGTTCTTCCGCCCCGAAAGCACCCTCACCCGGGAGGAGATGGCGGTTATGCTCCACCGCTACGCAATGCTGCTCCACCTGGATACCGCATCTTCTGCCAAAGCGCTGGATAAGTTCACCGACCAAAATAAGACCCACGGTTGGGCAAAGGACAGCGTAGCCTGGTGTGTGGAACAGGGCATCGTGCAGGGCAAGGGCGGCGGAGTTTTGGACCCCGCAGCCGAAGTTACCCGCGCTGAGACCGCTTCCATGCTCCTGCGGTTCCTGAACTTGCTAAAGTAATCCTGTTTAAAGCCGAACAAAAACGGGTGGAGTGCGTGACTGCACTCCACCCGCTTCGTTTATAAAATGAATTGGAAGGCTGAGGATTCTACTGGCGCTGGATCGAGGCTGTGATCAGCGTGATTTTATGTTGCCGCTTCCCGTGCCGCACGGACGATATCCCCCACGCCGTCCAGAATCATGGAGGGGCGATAGGAGAAGGTTTTCACGGTTTCCATTGTGGAAATACCCGAGAGAACCAAAACGGTGGACATACCGCTCTCAAGGCCGGAGATGACGTCGGTGTCCATTCGGTCTCCCACCATCACGGCGTCCTCAGAGTGGCATTTCAACAGGCGCAGGCCGGTGCGCATCATCAGCGGATTGGGTTTGCCGCAGAAGTAGGCTTTTGTACCGGTGGCCATTTCAATGGGGGCGACTAGCGCACCGCAGGCTGGTACGGTACTTTTCTCCCCTGGTGCGGAGACGTCTGAGTTGGCACCAATCAGCTTTGCCCCGCCGAGGACAAGGTTAATGGCCTTGGTCACGGTCTCCAGGGAGTAGGACTTGCTCTCACCGACGACTACGTAGTCGGGGTCAATGTCGTTCATGGTGATGCCCGCGTCGTACAGGGCGTTGAGCAGTCCGGCCTCGCCAATCACGTAGGCGGAACAGCCGGGAGCTTGATTCTTTAAAAAAGCGGCGGTAGCCAGCGCACTGGTGTAGAAATGCTCTTGGGGCACATCGAGCCCCATGCGGGCCAGCTTCTGCTGGAGCTCACGGGGGGTGGAGCCGCTGTTGTTGGTCAAAAAGAGGTAGGATTTCCCCTCGTCATGGAGCCACTGGATGAACTCCGAGACGCCGGGCAGGACCTGACTGCCGTGATAAATCACGCCGTCCATATCGCAGATAAAGCCTTTTTTCTTCTGAAAATCAATCGGATACACAATTATGTTCCCCATTTCTGTCCCGCTGAGGCCAGCGGTATTTCGTTTAAGAGCCGTTCTTGCCATGTGCAAGAACGGCTTTAGTATACCAAACCAAGGTCAGTTACGCAAGTTTTTCTTGACGATATGGGCCGGGTTCGCTAAGCTGATGTTTAGAGTCTATTTTAAGGCAGTGCAACAGAGCTCAAAATCTAATTTGCCGCATCATGGCCTGTCCCTGATGGGGTGCGCTGTGTCTGCAAAGGAGGGGTTAGGATGAAATTTGAGATTTCGGTTGGAGCAAGAGCCATCCTCCAGACGCTCATGGATGGGGGGTATGAAGCCTGTCTAGTGGGCGGATGTGTGCGGGATTTACTGCGGGGCGCAGTGCCCCACGACTGGGACATTTGTACCTCTGCCCGTCCGGAGGAGACTGCGGCCTGCTTTGCCCACCGAAGGGTGCTGGAAACGGGGATGAAGCATGGGACGGTAACCGTACTGGAGGACGGCGAGCCTTATGAGATTACCACTTACCGCACAGAGGGGCCGTATTCCGACAGCCGCCGGCCGGACTATGTAACATTTGTCTCCAGCCTGGAGGCGGACTTAGCCCGCCGGGATTTTACCATGAACGCAATTGCGCTGAAGCTGGACGGCAGTCTGCAAGACCCCTTTGGTGGAACGGAGGACATCAAATACGGAGTGATCCGCTGTGTGGGGGACCCGGCCTGCCGCTTCCAGGAGGACGGCTTACGAATCATGCGCGCTCTGCGCTTTGGGGCGTCGTTCGGGTATAAAATCGAGGAAAAGACAGCGCAGGCGATTCGCGCTTATCAGAAGGTTTTGCGTCACGTTGCGGTGGAGCGCATTCAAGTTGAACTGTGCAAGCTGCTGACCGGCAGATGGGCCGGGGCCATCCTGCGGCATTATCCCGATGTGCTGTGCCAGTTTTGGCCCCAGCTGAGGCCGCTGGTGGAGCTGGAACAGAACAACCCCTGGCACTGCTGGGGAGGCTGGGAGCATACCATCTGTGCGCTGGAGGCTGTCCCCGCTGATTTGCCTTTGCGGCTGGCGGTACTCCTGCATGACATTGGAAAGCCCGGATGCAAATCCACCGATGAAACCGGAGTGGACCACTTTTATGGACACGCCGAGGCTGGCGCGGAATTGGCCGATGGGATGCTTCGAACACTAAAATTTGACAACAAGACCCGAGAGCGGGTGGTTATCCTGGTGAAACGCCATGATCTACCGCTGTCTGAGTATTCCATCCGCAGGTGGCTGGGCCGTTTGGGAGCAGAGACCTTTTTCCAGCTCCTGGAGGTCAAACGGGCGGACAGCCTGGGGCAAAATAGTTCGATGGTTAAGGACTGGTTGGCGGAATTGGATGAGATAAAAGCGAAAGCAGAGGAAATTTTAGCGCAGCAGGAGTGCCTCTCGTTGCGCGGACTGGAAGTAAATGGAAAAGACGTTCTGGAAGCGGGGATTGCGCCCGGTCCGGAGGTGGGGCAGGTGCTGAACGGACTGTTGGAACAGGTGCTGAGCGGCGCAGTTCCAAATGAGCGGGAGGCGCTGCTGGCTCGAATTCCACACAGGAAATAATCCTTCTGGGCAGTTACCGCTCCATTTTCCAGAAAAAGGCGCTATAGGGGGGCAGTTCGGAGCCGCCGCCAAAGTCGTGTTTTTCTCCGGAAATCAGGTCTTCCGCCATACCGCAGCCCGCGTCGAAGTGGGCGACATAGGGTGCGCCTTCGGCGTTGATGGCCACCAGCACCCGCTCCTCATCACACTTGCGCTCGAAGATAATCTGTTTGTTGGTGAGTACCACATTGCGATATGCTCCGTAACACAGGGCTTTGCTGTGCCTTTTGGCCTTTGCCAGCTTGGATATCCAGGTGGTCAGGTCGTTTTGTTCCGGTTTTTCGAGATCAGGACGCAGTTCCGCATCGCTCCCGTGGCCCTTGGCGCCTTTCATTCCCCATTCGCTGCCGTAGTAAATGGAAGGCACTCCAGGCATTCCGAAGGTCATGGCCCAGGCGGGGCGCAGGTGGTCGGGGTTGGTGAGCTGGGAGGCGATACGGTTGACATCATGGTTGTCCAGGAAGGACAGCAGGTGTTTGCCCTTGTACAGGGTCCACTGTTCGGGGCCGAACTGGCGGGCCAGAGAGTGTCCAATCTCGAACATATTCATGGAGTTGAACGCAGACCACAACCCTTTGTAGCACTCGTAGTTGGTGACGGAGTGACAAAGCTCGTCTCCCATCCAGCGGTTGTAGTCGCCGTGGAGGGTCTCCCCCATGAGGATGAAATCGGGTTTGATGTGGTTGGCAAACCCTCTCAGCTGTTTGAGATACTCCGGAGGCAGGCAGTAGGCCACATCCAGCCGCAGACCGTCGATGCCGAACTGGTCTACCCAGGCGCGGATCGCGTCAAACTGGTGCTGAACCACCGCCGGGTTCCAGAGGTTGAGTTTGACCAGTTCGTTGTGTCCCTCCCAGCCCTCGTACCAGAAGCCGTCGTTGTAATTGGTGTTGCCATCAAAGTTTATGTGGAACCAGTCCTTATAGGGGCTGTCCCATTTTTTTTCCTGCAAGTCCCGGAAAGCCCAGAACCCGCGGCCCACATGGTTGAATACCCCATCCAGCATAACACGAAGCCCTGCGTCGTGGAACGCCTGGCATACCTTTGCGAAATCGCCGTCGGTACCCAGGCGGGGGTCCAAATGGAAGTAATCCCGGGTATCATAGCCGTGGCGGTCGCTGTCAAACACCGGATTGAGCAGAACGGTGTCTGCTCCAACGGCCTTGATATGGTCTACCCAGTCCAGCAGGCGCAGAATACGGGAGGTTGTAACCCCGTCGTTCTCCACCGGGGCGCCGCACAGGCCCAGAGGATAGATTTGATAGATGACTGCTTCGTCAAACCACATAATGATGTGTCTCCTTTCGCCCGAAGGGCGTTTTGTCTGTTTCATCATACTACATTTCACCGTTTCCCGCAATAGTCATATGCCTGCGGATGTGGGAAAGGCCATCCTTTTTGGCGGAAAGGCATAATTTGCACTCCGCCGGTCCACGCTAAGGCCATGAGGTGATGGTATGGATTCACTCTGGAGAGAAACAGTGAAACTGCCCCGGTTTGAGCCGCTGGAAGGGGACTTTACGACCGATGTACTGGTGATTGGCGGCGGGCTGGCGGGGCTGTTATGCGCAGACCAGCTTACCCGCGCTGGGGTGGACTGTGCGCTGGTGGAGGCGGAGCGGCTGTGCGGCGGCGCCACCCAAAATACCACAGCGAAGATTACCGTCCAGCACGGTCTGATTTATGATAAACTCATTCGCGAATTCGGGGCAGATAAGGCCCGGCTCTATTTGGAGGCCAACCAGAGGGCGCTGGACCAGTATCTGAAACTGTGTCAGGGGCTGGACTGTGATTTAGAAGAAAAAGACGCATTTATCTATTCGCGAACCAGCCGGAAAAAGATTGACCGGGAGCTGGCGGCATTGGAACGGCTGGGAGCCGGAGCGGAATTTGCAGATAATCTGCCCCTCCCGTTTCAGGTGGCGGGGGCGGTGAAGTTTGGCCGCCAAGCCCAGTTTCATCCACTGAAATTTGCTGCCGCCATTGCGGGGAGACTAAACATTTTTGAGCATACCAAGGTGCTGGAGCTGATGCCCGGAAAGGCGGTCACCACCGGTGGGACGGTTTCGGCGAACAATATAATTGTTGCGACCCACTTTCCCGTTCTGAATAAGCATGGCGGGTATTTTATCAAGCTCTACCAGCACCGTTCCTATGTGCTGGCGTTGGAAAATGCCCCGGATGTCCAAGGAATGTATTTGGATGAGGCGAAAACGGGGCTGTCCTTTCGCAATTACGGCAGCTGGCTTCTGCTGGGCGGCGGCAGTCACCGCACGGGCAAGGGCGGCGGCGGCTGGCAGGAGCTGGAGGCGTTTGCCCGCCAATATTATCCCCAAGCCAGAATTGCCGCCCGCTGGGCGGCGCAGGACTGCATGACGCTGGACGGCGTACCCTACATTGGGCAGTACGCAAAAAACACCTCGGGACTTTATGTGGCGGCCGGCTTCAACAAGTGGGGGATGACCTCGTCCATGGTGGCGGCTCTGCTGTTGACGGACTGCATGCTGAAACGGAACAACCCCTGGGCGCAGGTATTTGCTCCGAATCGGACGGTGCTTCGGCCCCAACTGGCGGTTCATGGCTGGGAGTCAGCGGCCAGTCTGCTCACCCCTACCGTCCCACGCTGTCCTCATATGGGATGTGCCCTGAAATACAACCCACAGGAGCACTCCTGGGACTGTCCCTGCCACGGCTCTCGCTTCCAAGAGGACGGCAAACTGATTGACAATCCGGCGACTGACGATAAACGTATGTGAAAAAACCCTCCGCCAGCTGGCGGAGGGTTGGAATTACCGGTAGGAGTCTGCCAGAGCTTGGAACTTGGGCAGGGCGCGGCGAATCATGTCGGTTTGGACACAGTAGGAGATCCGCACATGTCCTGGTGCGCCAAAGCCGCTGCCAGGGACAATGAGTAAATCGAACTGCTTAGCCCGCTCACTGAAGGCCATGTCGTCGGGCTCCAGACTGCGGGGGAAGAGATAAAATGCCCCGTTAGGTTCCACCACATGGTAGCCCATCTCCCGCAAAGAGGACACCAGCAAATTTCGGTTTGTCTCATAGACCTTGATATCAGAGGTCATATCACAGCACAGTGAGGCAACTTGCTGGAACAGGCTGGGAGCGCACACATAGCCCAGAGACCGTCCGGCTCCGGCCACGGCGGCGTAGACCTCCTCCGCATCGGTGATATCCTCGGGAACCAGCACATAGCCGATGCGCTCACCCGGCAGAGAGAGGGACTTGGAGAAGGAGTAGCAAAGAATCGTGTCCCGGTAAACGCTGGGGACCCAGGGGACCTCCACACCAGAATAAACAATCTCACGGTAGGGCTCGTCCGAAACCAGGTAGATGGGATGTCCATAGGTTCTGCTCTTCTCCGTCAAAATTGCAGCCAGACGCTCTAGAGTAGCTCGGGAGTATACCACCCCAGAGGGGTTGTTAGGGGTGTTGATGACGACGCCTTTGGTATGCTCATTGACAGACCGTTCAAAGGCGTCGAAGTCGATCTGGAAGGACTCGACTTCTGGTGGAATGAGGACCATTTTTGCCCCCGCACCCTCAATAAATACGTTATACTCGGGAAAGTAGGGGGCAAAAACGATAAATTCATCCCCCGGGCAGGTCAAACCGTGGAAGACACAGCACAGTGAGGCCGCAGCCCCGACGGTGACATAGAGCCGGCTGGCAGAGTAATGTGTTCCGAACCGGCGGTTTAGGGACTCGGCAAAACGCTCCCGAGCGTCAACTGCCCCCTGGGCGCTGGTATAGGCGTGAATCAAGTTGGGCTGTTCGGTCAGCAGACGGATAGCCGTTTCATTCACTGCGTCCGGTGCGGGGACGCTGGGGTTGCCTAAGGAGAAATCGTAGACATTTTCCGCGCCTACCTCAGCTGCGCGGATTTTGCCGTATTCAAACAGCTCGCGAATGACAGACCGGGCAGTCCCTAGCCCTTTCATACGTTCAGAAACCATAGTGGAAACCTCCTGCTTTAGATTTGATTGCAATGGGCAGCGTTGTTTTTATTATAGCACATTGGTTTACCGGAGTAAAGCGAGAGAATGAATGTTCTCTACAAGAAATCGTCAAGAAAATTGCAAAATATTGCCATATGCAATAATGTTGAACAAGAAAACAGTCCCTATTAAATAAGAATTGGAAAAAACTGACCTTTACAAAGAGCGGGGAAAAGACTATAATCGTTTCATAGTGCGGCAGTGTATGCGAAGGGGGCTGGAGTATGCAGGTTTTGTCAGGTAAGCCAATTATGGAACAGATTGTAGCTGGCCGGCTGTGCTTTTACCGCCGCCTGGAACCCCAAGTTCAGCTGTATACCCGAGGGGATTGGCGGCAGGAAGTTAACCGCTTTCACCGGGCACAGCAGACCGCAATTTTGGAGCTGAATACCCTCTACCATCGGGCATTCCATCAGGTGGGCGACACAGTGGCCTCCATTTTTCTAATACACGGGATGCTGCTGGAGGATCACGACTATGTGGAGACCATCCGTACCCTGATACAGGGGCAGGGAGCTACTGCGGAGTATGCCGTCCAAATGGCGGAGATCAGTTTTTCCGCCGCCTTTGCTGCTATGGACAGCTCCTATATGCGGGCGAGAGCTTCGGATATTCGGGATATCTCCCAACGGGTGCTGCGTGCGCTGATGGGGGGGCGGCAGACCCTTTTAATGGACGAACCGGCCATTTTGGTAGCGGATGATTATTTGCCCAGCGAGGTGATGGACTTCGATCAGCGCCGGCTTTTGGGGCTTATCACACGAAAGGGCAGTCTGGACAGCCACACCGCTATGCTGGTGCGGGCCTACCATATTCCCGCGATTGTCGAGGTGAATGTTACGCCCAAGTGCGAAGGGCGGCTGGCTTTGATGGACGGTTACACGGGCAGTGTGTACATAGATCCAGACCAGGAGCAGTTGGAACAGCTGCGTGAGCTGTACCAGGCCAATGGGCGGCCTAAAGGTCATGCACTCAGTATCCAATAAGAAGGACCCGCTTTCCAAATCAGCGGGTCCTTTTCCTATCTCCTGTCATCCGAAGATGGAAACGCTCCTGCCAAGTGGACAGGAATTCCGCAGAACACCGTACGCCCAAGCGATTCTAGGTGCAATTAGTATTTGTTTTCTGCGGTTATTTTGACTGTAAGCCGGATTTTGTTCAATAAAATCCTTGCGTAAGTTGGGTAGGTGGATTATAATGGAGGGCAAGCAGTGAATCGCAATCCTCAAAATGCGTAGTATCCGGCAGGCGAAGACCGTATCCGCCTGAAAATCCATGTGGAATTGCCGTTAAGGCGGGCAAGTTCTCCCGCCCCTGCTCAGCCGTTATTAGGTATTGGAATCCAGTTATAAGCAAGGGGTGAGAATCAAATGAATGCACAACTTCTCCAACAGATTTGGGGAGCCCAAGACACCGCCTACGACCTTATGAGCAAATATGATTCCCTTCCGCATTATTATGGCCGTGTCGTACTGTATCAGGCGGAGGCCTACATTGTGGATCTGATCGGACATCATCCGGGCATTACAGTTACTCAAATAGGGGAAATTTTGAACAAAACAACCAGCGCATGTTCCCAAATAGTGCGGAAGCTGAAATCGAAAGGTTTTGTGGAACAAATCCGGAACCCTGGCAACAACCGGCTTTACAACTTGGAACTGACCAAAGAGGGGGCGGAGGTCTTTCAAGCCCATATCAAGTTCAATCAGGAATGTCAAAAGAAGACTTTTGATCGTTTACAGAACTTTACAGACGAAGAACTGATGATTCATCTGCGGGTCCAGCAGAAACTAAACGAGGCGTATCGGGATGATGTGAGGCGAAGCAGGGAACAGTTTGCGAAGATATAATAAGGTCAAAGGGGCCAGACGGGGGACACCGTCTGGCCCCTTTGTGATAATGTTACAAAATTAGATGTTTTGAATTGTGCATTAAAAATAAAGTATCTTTATTGAATGAAAATATCTTGATTATTTTAAATAAAGATAGTATTATAAATATGCTTGATCATTAAGCTACAACTTTAAGGGAGATGCAACAGCAATATGCTTGATCATTGAGCCGTAACTTTAAGGGAGAAGGAGGTTATTGAATGAGTAAACCAATCATCGGCATTTTGAGGAGCAGGGCAGACTATTCTGGTCCAGTGGCACCCGGAGGCGCTTTTGGATGCAGAGCCCGGAATGTTTAGGCTGTTTGAGGACTTGGTCGACAGAGGTATCAGAAACAATCAAGAACCTGTATGCACAACCTCAAACGCCGCCGAATTTCAGAGAATATGAACGAATGGAGGGATAAAACGTGAAATACAATTTTGATGAAATCATTGACCGTCAGGGGACACAGTCCGCAAAATACCAGATGCTTCCGGACGGGACGCCAGAGGGAGCTCTTTCGCTCTGGGTGGCAGATATGGACTTTCGGTGTGCAGAGCCAATCATAAAGGCGCTGCATGACCGCGTGGAGCACGGAATCTTTGGCTACAGTTTGTACAAACTTTCTGAGGTGAAGAGCACAGTAGTAGGCTGGTACAAGAAACGTTTTGACTGGGATGTGGAAGAGAAAAACGTATTCTTCAGCCCGGGTATTATTCCGGCGCTCAGTGCACTGATTCAGCTGTTGTCCAAGGAAGGGGACGGAATTATCATCCAACCTCCGGTATACTTCCCATTTGCAGGAAAAATTGGCGTCAACCGCCGTGTGGTTGCAAACAGTCCGCTGATTCGTGTGGACGGGGATTATGTGATGGACTACGAGACGCTGGAAGAAAAATTTGCCGATCCGAAGAATGTTGGCATGATCCTTTGCAGTCCGCACAATCCAGTTGGCCGTGTATGGAGCGAAGATGAACTGCGCCGTTTGGTTGAAATCGCAAAGAAATACGACAAATGGATTCTTTCCGATGAAATTCATTTTGACCTCGTCCGCAAGGGGGTCAAGCATACCCCGCTGTTAAAAATCTGCCCGGAATATGCGGACAAAGTCGTTGTATGCACCGCGCCGAGCAAGACCTTTAATCTGGCTGGTATGCAGATTTCCAACATTGTCATCCATGACCCGGAACTTCAGGAAAAGTGGCTGGGTCTGGTGGACGATTGCTGGGGAATGATGATGCCCAATGCAATGGGGGTCACCGCGATGATGGCCGCTTATACACAGGGCGAAGAGTGGCTGGACCAGGTCATCGCGTATATTGATGAAAATATGAAAGCAGCCTGTGCGTATGTAAAGGAAAATCTGCCGAAGGCCCGCATGGATTATCCGGAAGGAACCTACCTGCTTTGGCTCGACTTGAGTGAATACTGCGGCGATCCGGAAAAACTGGCCGAAATAATGCTGAAAAAAGCAAAAGTTGTCCTGGATGACGGCTATATCTTCGGACCGGAAGGCAATGGGTTTGAGCGAATCAATGTGGCGTGCCCGCGCAGTATTCTGATGGACTGCCTCGAGCGTATAAAAACGGCATTGGTAGGAGCCTGATTCGGCAGGAAACAATGGTAGAAAGATTTTATAGGGGGAACCTAAAATGGGACAAGAAAAGAAGAAAAAAGACATTAGCATGTGGACCACAATTGTTGTCGTTATAGCGGTTGTTTACATCCTTTCCCTGCTTTTGCCGTCCGGTTCTTACCAGCGTTCGGAGAATGGCATGGCAATACCTGGCACTTATGAGGTCGTTGAAAAAGTGTTCCTTTCTCCGCTTGATGTTATTATGAAGGTTGGCGATCAGGCGTACAACACATTCGGCAAGCTGTTTGTTACCTTGATGATTATGGGCGGTTTGATGGGGGTTACTAATTCGACCGGCGTTCTGGACAAGGCGCTTGCAAACATGATTCGCAAGTTCCGGAATATGGCGCTTCTGATTATCCCGGTCTATGTGTTTATGACTGGCGTATTGGGCGCAATGGGTTCTATGATTTCCACGGTTGTATTATTTGTTCCATTGGGGCTATCCATTGCGAAACAGCTGAGAGCAGACCGGGCATTTGCAGTCGGTCTAGTCATCTGCGGTTCTTTTACAGCGTTTATGTCTTCCCCGATCAATATGCTGACATGCGTGCTTGGTCAGACAATCGCCGGGATTCCAGAATACTCCGGCGCAGGACTTCGTACCGTTGTTACCGTGATCAATCTGTGCATTGTGTCTGGATTCTTAATGGTATGGGTAAAACGCTGCCAGAAGGATCCGTCCGTCTATGAGAGAAACTTCGGCAGTGAAGAGATCGGCGACGGAATGGATAATATTCAAGAATACAGCCCGCTGACTATAAAAGAAATTGTGATTTTAATCGTGTTCTTCGGAACCTTCATTTTCTTCGCAGTGGGCGGTGTGGCGCTGGATCTCAGCATGCTGCCGCTGGCGTCGATTGTGCTGCCGATCGTAATTGCAATTGGTTTCCTGGGCGGCTATGATCTGGATGGAACCATGAACCAGTTTGTAAAAGGTACTGCGGGCATGGTCGGCGTTATGCTCTTCATGATTTTTGCTTGCTACATGAATGTAATCTTGAACAACTCCGGTATCCTTGACACGATTGTATACTATCTCTCCATGCCGTTAAGCTATTTAAGCGGCAGTCTGGCAGCGATTGGTATGTTCATTGCAAACGCAATTATCAATGTCTTCATCAACTCTGGTTCTGGGCAGACGACCGTAATGATGCCTATTATGGCTCCGCTGGCAGACGTACTTGGCGTATCCCGTCAGATGGCGGTCCTCGCTCTTCAGTACGGTGACGGCTTTACAAACCTTCTTGCTCCGACCAGTGTAAACCTGATGGCATGTCTTGCCGCTGCAAAGATTGATTTAAGAGAGTGGTATAAGCTGTGTGTTCCATGCTATGCCCTCCTTGCGATTGTATTGATGGCTTCAATCTTTATTGGCACAGCGATCGGCTACTAAGGCTCCATCCCAATATATGCGGGCAGCGCAGGGACCAGAATGGTCCCTGCGCTGTTCAGTTTGTTCTAAAATGAGGAAAAAGGTCCCTGTGACAGGAGTGGCAATGCTTCCCGCGTGTCTGCTTTTTGGGCCGGAGGAGAACTGGCTTTTCTTCCCCGCCGGATATAGACGCTGTGTTTGGCTCAACGGTTTTTAAAGGTGGTTATTTTCTCCTTATTGACAAAGGCCCGCATAGCGTCCTTCTGGTCCTCGGTGGCGAAGCACAGGCCGAAAGCTTCAGCCTCAAAGGCCGCACCGGTTGCCATATCGGTCTGCATCCCGCGGCGGATAGCGGCCTTGGACTGGCGGACGGCCACTTGGGCGTTGGCAGCGATGGCATTTGCCAGTTCGATGGCCTTGTCCATCAGTTCCTCGGCAGGATAAACGTGGCTGACCAGACCGATGCGCTGAGCCTCCTCCGCCTTGATGGTCTTGGCAGTCAGAATCAGTTCCATAGCATTGGAAACGCCCACGATGCGAGCCAGCCGCTGGGTGCCGCCAAAGCCGGGTGTGATGCCAAGGCCCACCTCGGGCTGGCCGAATTTGGCCTTTTCGCTGGCTAAACGGATATCGCAGGACATGGACAGTTCGCATCCGCCGCCCAGAGCAAAGCCGTTCACTGCGGCAATCGTGGGTTTGGACAGGTTCTCCAGCTTCAAGAATACGCCGTTGCCGTAAGCTCCGAAAGCCTTGCCCTCCACCGCAGTGAAGCCGGACATCTGGCCGATATCCGCGCCTGCCACGAAGGACCGGCCCGCCCCGGTAACCACCGCGACCAGGATTTCAGGATCGGTTTCCACCTGATCCAGAACATTGCTCAGGTCCTGAAGTACTTGGTCATTGAGGGCGTTCAGTGCTTCGGGCCGGTTCATGGTGATGATGCCGATTGCGCCTTTCTTTTCCAGTTCTACAAAAGCCATTGGGAAATTCCTCCTTTATCATATGGGTGATGCTCCCATTATAGCGGAAGTTGCGGGAAAGAGCAAGAGGTTGTTTGCGGCGTCTGTCCCGACCGGGCAAAGTGTCCGGAGGTGAAATCGCGGGGGTTGAAGCGAAGAAATCATCCCCTGAGTGAGCGGCTGCGTATTCCATAAAACTACTTGACAAGCGGAGGACGGCGGAGTATAATACAATCAATAGATGAACAGATGCTCACATGTTGGCAAGAAAGGAGGGGGATTATGGATTTTAAAGCCATTCCCTGCTGTGAAGAACCGTTGATTCATACCGGCACGGTGGAAAAAGTCCGGACTCAGCTGCCCCCGGACGAGCAGCTTTATGATTTAGCGGAGCTGTTTAAAATTTTTGGGGACAGCACTCGGGTCAAGATTCTATATGCTTTGCTGGAGAGCGAACTGTGTGTGTGCGACATCGCCAAGCTGATGGAAGTGACACAGTCTGCCGTGTCCCATCAGCTTCGGGTGCTGAAAAACAGCAAGCTGGTGAAATTCCGCCGGGAGGGCAAAACCGTGTATTACACGTTGGCCGACAGCCATGTTATCCACATTTTAGCCCAGGGTATGGAGCATATCTGCGAGTAGAGACAGCGGTAAGCTTATTAAAAAATGAAAGGATGTATCATGATGAAAAAGACATTTAAACTGATCGATCTGGACTGCGCCAATTGCGCGGCCAAAATGGAGAACGCCATCAAAAAGATCGACGGGGTAACGGATGCTTCGGTCTCATTTATGGCTCAGAAAATGACCATCGAAGCGGACGGCGACCAGTTTGACGGTATCATGAAGCAGGTGGTCAAGGTATGCAAGAAGGTGGAGCCGGACTGCGAGATCGTACTATGAGTACCTTTTGGGACCGCTGGGCCAGGTTTTATGACCTGGCCCAGCGGAGTAACCGGAAGGTGAACCGGGCCGCAGCCGCCCGGGTTGCGGAACTGGTCCCCGCCGGAGTCCGGCTGCTGGACTGTGCCGCCGGAACGGGAGAATTTTCCTTAGCGGCGGCCCGGCGGGCGGGAGAGGTGCTGTGTACCGACCTCTCTCCAGCTATGCTGGAGCAGGCCCGGAAGAAAGCGAAACAGCGTGGACTGACCAATATCTCCTTTGACCGGCGGGATATCACCGCTCTGCCCGACCAGGACGGCAGTTTTGGCGCGGTGCTTGCCGCCAACGTCCTGCACCTGCTGCCGGAACCGGGGGAGGCTGTGCGGGAACTGTGGCGGGTCACCGCCCCTGGCGGACGGCTGATTCTGCCCACTTACCTCCAGGGGACCGCGGGGACCGCTTACGGAACCATGATTAAAATTTATCAGGGCGTGGGGTTTCACTACGAACACGCCTTTACCCCCGAGACGTACCGGATGCTTCTGGAACGGCTCAGGCTGGCCCCGGTGACGGTGGATGTGGTTCCGGGCCGGCTGCCCGAGGGGATTGCGGTGCTGGAAAAACCTGTGTAGAGAGGTGTTTCGCATGACAAGAAAGCAAAAGAAGATGCTCTGGCGCATCCTTGGAGGGACGGCAGTTTTTATCCTCTCCCTGTTCCTGCCGTTGAAAGGACTGGCCCGGCTGGCGGTATTTCTGATTCCCTACGCCATCGCGGGCTGGGATGTACTGTGGAAGGCGGTCCGCAATATCTGCAACGGTCAGGTATTTGATGAAAATTTCCTGATGTCGGTGGCTACCATCGGGGCCTTGATGATTGGCGAGTATCCCGAGGCGGTGGCGGTGATGCTCTTTTACCAGGTGGGCGAGCTGTTCCAGAACGTGGCGGTATCTCGAAGCCGGCAGTCTATTTCGGAATTGATGGACATTCGCCCCGACTACGCCAACATCGAGCGGGACGGCCAGTTGATTCAGGTAGACCCAGAGGCGGTGGCGGTGGGAGATGTCATCGTTATAAAGGCAGGGGAGCGGGTGCCGCTGGATGGAACTGTGTTGGATGGAACCTCCGCGCTGGACACCGCAGCCCTCACGGGAGAATCCCTGCCCCGGGACGTGGGCGAAGGAGATGAAGTGATTTCAGGCTGTGTGAACCTGTCGGGGCTGCTGCGGGTACGGGTGTCAAAACCATTTGGGCAGTCCACCGTGGCACGAATTCTGGATCTGGTGGAGAATTCCAGCGAGAAAAAGGCCCAGGCGGAGCACTTTATAACCAAATTTGCCCGGTACTACACCCCCATCGTGGTGCTTGCCGCGCTGGCGCTGGCGGTGGTTCCCTCTCTCCTCACTGGAGAATGGGGGGTTTGGACCCCGCGTGCGCTGAATTTCCTGGTAGTGTCCTGCCCCTGTGCTTTGGTGATTTCCATCCCCCTGTCCTTCTTTGGCGGACTGGGCGGAGCCTCGAAACAGGGGATTCTGGTGAAAGGCAGTAACTATCTGGAGGCTCTGGCACAGGCGGGGGTGGTGGTTTTTGATAAGACCGGAACCCTCACCCAGGGTAAGTTTTCCGTCACGGCCGTTCATCCGGAGGGTATGGACGAGAAACAGCTTTTGGAGTTGGCCGCACTGGCGGAACAGTTTTCTACCCACCCCATCTCGCGCTCCATTGTGACGGCCTGGGGCGGCGCGGTGCAGCAGGAGCGGGCGGTGGATGTGGAAGAAATTGCGGGCCACGGAGTCCGGGCCGCAGTAGACGGACGCACCGTGCTGGCGGGCAACCGCAGGTTGATGGAGCGGGAGGGGATTTCGGTCCCCATGGACCACAAGCATGCGGGCACCATCATCCATGTCGGGGTGGACGGAGCTTATGCGGGGCATCTGGTCATTGCCGACCAGCCCAAGGAGACCTCGGCCCAGGCTTTGCGGGAACTGAAAGCGGCGGGGGTGCGCCAGACCGTCATGCTCACCGGAGACGCGCAGGGCGCGGCGCAGGCGGTGGCGGAGAAACTGGGTCTGGACCAGTTTTTTGCCCAGCTGCTCCCGGCGGACAAGGTGGAGCGGGTGGAAGCCCTGCTGGCGGAGAAGCACCCCCGGGAGAATCTGGTTTTCGTGGGGGACGGCATCAACGACGCGCCGGTGCTCTCCCGGGCGGATATCGGCGTGGCGATGGGGGCACTGGGTTCCGACGCGGCCATTGAGGCGGCAGATATCGTCCTGATGGATGACGACCTGCTCAAACTCCCCGTGGCGGTACGCATCGCCCGAAAGACGCTGACCATCGTCCATCAGAATGTGGCCTTTGCTCTGGGGGTAAAGCTGTTGGTATTGATTTTGTCCGCAGTCGGACAGGCCAATATGTGGGCGGCAGTGTTTGCAGACGTAGGTGTGTCCGTATTGGCGATTCTCAATGCGAGCCGAATGTTGAAAGCGAAATAAGGGCGGGGAGAGGGAAAAATCCCTCTCCTTTTCTATGCGGGCGAAAGATGGCCCTTGCATAAAATCTGAAAAAAAGCGCAAACTTACCCGAAAGGGGAGAGAAATATGGAATGTTTTCAAGTATTAGAGGCCGGAGAAGGGATTCAAGAAGCGATTTTGCGGCGGCTGACTGCGCGGGGGGGACTGCGGGGCCGGTGCGCCAATGGGAACCATCCGGCTCTGCTGGTAGTGTCCCCGCGGGCGGCGGCGAGAGGGGTTGCGCTGCCCCGGCAGTGCCGGACGGTGCTTCTCCCAGGCGGGATGGGCGGCACACCGCCCAGAGCGGCCAGCGCGGTCAGCTACGGCGCGTCCCCACGAGACAGCTTGACTATATCCAGCCGGGAGGGAAATACGCTGTGGGCTGCGCTCCAGCGGGAGCTGGTGACGGTGGACGGGCAGGTGGTGGAGCGGCAGGAATTCCCGCTGACCCTGGAACCGGAGGTGGGAGAACTGCCTGCCCTGGCCGCCGCCGGGGCTCTGCTTCTGCTGGGAGTGCCGCCGGAAGAGCTTGGCTCAGCCTCTGGCTGAGATGGCCCGTATTGGGCCGTACTTAAATCAATGAAGACCCTCGTCCTTCGGGATTTTGTTTCCGTTGTATGTTTTGCTCCGCAACACACAATTCTCCGCCCTAGTGTGCGCACTGGGGCGCCTCCTTTCGTGGGGCACCCGCTGTTTTACTGATTGTTCTTTGGCTGCTTGAGGGGCCGGGAAAACCCGGTCCCTTTTGCCATTGACCGCCTGGATTTTTGTGTTATAATGGTAGGGAACATAAAACGGAACAGGCGGTTGCCATGAAGAAAAAAAGATTGAAACTGACATCCTCCCGCATCATCATTTTGGGCTTTGCGGCGGTGATCCTCCTGGGGAGCTTTTTGCTGATGCTTCCCTTTTCCACCCGCGAGGCAGGGGGCGCGTCTTTTCAAGACGCACTGTTCACCGCTGTGTCCGCCTGCTGTGTGACAGGGCTGGTGGTGCAGGATACAGCCACTTACTGGAGCGGCTTCGGCCAAGGAATAATCCTTCTGCTGATTCAGATTGGCGGCATGGGGGTTGTCACCTTTGCCGTACTGTTTTCCCTGGCGGCAAAGCAGAAAATCTCGCTGAAACAGCGGGGGCTGATGCAAGAGGCCATTTCCGCCCCTCAACTGGGGGGCATTGTCCGCCTGACCGGTTTTATCATTACCACCACCGCCATCCTGGAGCTAGCTGGAGCGGTGGGGCTGGCTCCGGTCTTCTGCCGGGAATTCGGCCTGTGGCGCGGGCTGTGGTACAGCCTGTTTCACTCGGTTTCCGCCTTCTGCAACGGCGGGTTTGACCTGATGGGGGTGCGCACACAGTTCTCATCTCTCACCAGCTATGCGGCCAGTCCGCTGGTCAATCTGGTCATCATGGCGCTGATCATCGCCGGAGGCATCGGCTTCATGACCTGGGACGACCTGAAAACCAACCGTCTGCGCCTTCAGCGATACCGGATGCAGACCAAAGTGGTGCTGGTCACCAGCGTGGTGCTGTTGGTCCTTCCTGCGGTGTATTTCTACTTCTTCGAGTTTGCTGCCCTGGCTCCTGGAGAACGGTTTTGGGGTTCGCTGTTTCAATCGGTGACCGCCCGCACTGCTGGCTTCAATACCCTGGACTTTAACACCATGAGCGAAGGCGGGCTGGGTGTGATGATTCTGCTGATGCTCACCGGCGGCTCTCCCGGGTCCACCGCCGGCGGCATGAAGGTGACCACCCTGGCGGTAATGGCCTCCACCGCCTTAGCTATTTTCCGCCGTCAGGAGGATACGCATTTCTTTGGCCGCCGGGTGGAAGAGGAGACCGTCCGCAGTGCCATGGCGATCCTCACCTTGTACCTGACCCTGTTTTTCTTCGGCGGACTGCTTATCAGCCGGGTGGAACAGCTCCCGCTGCTCACCTGTCTGTTTGAGAGCGCCTCTGCGGTGGGGACCGTGGGGGTTACGCTGGGCATTACCTCCCAACTGGGGCCGCTGTCCCGGTTTGTCCTCATTCTCCTGATGTACGCGGGCCGGGTGGGGGCCTTGACCGTTGTCTTTGCCGCGCTCTCTGGGGGGCGGAGCAATTCTGCCCGGCTGCCCCGGGAAAAACTGATCGTGGGATAAAATGGATTCGCCAGCGGCGAATGTGGGATAATCATTGCAAGGAGGACTTATGAAAACCGTACTTTTAATTGGATTGGGACGTTTCGGCCAACATGTGGCCCAAAAGCTCAACGATCTGGGACAGCAGGTCATGGCCGTGGACAGCGATGAGGAGCGGGTGGATGCAGTTTTGCCCTATGTAACCAATGCCCAGATTGGAGACAGCACAAGCCGGGAATTTCTCTCCTCCCTAGGGGTGGACAACTTTGATACCTGTATCGTCGCCATTGGCGACAACTTCCAAAGCTCGCTGGAGACTGCCGACCTCCTCAAGGAGCTGGGGGCGCGGAAAGTAATTGCACGGGCTTCCCGAGGCGTACAGGAGAAATTCCTTCTGCGCTGCGGCGCGGACGAGGTCGTCTATCCTGAAAAACAGCTGGCGGCATGGACGGCCATCCGCTGTACCTCCGACCATATTCTGGACTATATTGAGCTGGATGGGGATTACTCCATCTTTGAGCTGTCTGTCCCGGAGGAGTGGCAGGGAAAAACCGTGATTCAGTTGGACTTGCGGCGAAAATACGGCATTAACATCCTGGGTCTGCGGCAGTCCGGCCGTTTGGATATGAGCGTTGGTCCGGACACGGTCTTGGACGGTGCGGCCTCCATCCTGATCCTGGGCCAGCAGAAGGAGATCCAGAAGTGCCTGCGTATTTAGGGCTTGTTTGAAAAATGTCCCAAGGGTGGAGCTTTTTCTGCCGTACCGCGTTAACTTTTCTTACCATACGACAGTATGGCCGCAAAAATTCTTTCGCCGCTGGGCATTCCGCAATTTATCAACAAGCCCTAGTATTTGACTGGAAAAATTGCATGAAAATTTTTCAAAGAACACTTGACAAGCATGACTGCATATGGTATGATGACAAGCGTCTCTGATGAAAGTAATTCGGAGAGATGTCCGAGTGGTTTAAGGAGCTGGTCTTGAAAACCAGTGACTCGCAAGAGCCGTGGGTTCGAATCCCACTCTCTCCGCCATGTCGGAGCAAG
>JAAWIE010000164.1 GCA_022796195.1 Lawsonibacter sp.
CCCTACAACGAGGGGCCCGCCCAGGCCGTCCAGCATCAGATTCAACGACAGACAGCTCAATATCCTGACCTGGTGTGCTACTGCTTCGATCCATTCAGCACACTGGTCTATGCGGTTTGAGCAAATATGAGGGAAGGACGCAATATCGGTTTAACAGCCGGCTTGCGTCCTTTTCATTTCAATATTTTGGGAGGTTTTTATAGAGATGGGTATTTTTTCTGAGATTGATGTGGAACAGGAGAGCCGCGATGAGCTCCAACATGAGACAACTGAACAGCCGCAGATTTCGCTGGTGGAATCTCCGCCGCCGGCTGAATCCGATTCTGAAGCGGAGCCGGCCGAGACCCAATTGGTCGCCGACAGCCAGGACAAAGACGCAGCCCCGGCTGAGGACAAGGACGAGGAGACCAAGCGGAAAGAGCATGAGGCCGCTGAGGCCAAACGCAAGGCCGAATGGGAGGCCAGACAGCAGAAGAAAAAAGCTGCCATGCAGGAGAAGCTGGATCACCTGGCCGCCATGAGCGATGATGAGGTGATGGTCGCCTCCATGAAGCAGGTGAGCGCCGATACTGAAAAGCTGACCCGGCGCAATATGAAGGACTGTGTGTCAGAGCACATTCAGACCCTGTGCCTGGACAACCCTGCCTTTGCCCGGAAGGTCATGCACCCCGGCAAAAGCATGGTCCACTGTATCTGGTACATCAATCGAAAGGCAAAGGAGTTTGTTGAGCAAGAGATGAAGGATAACGATATCAAACCGGAAAATGGTATCTATGGCAGTGATGTTCCGGACGATCTCTGTTATCAATGGGCTGTGGACTACTTCAATGATCCGGATGCCGAAGAGGACAAAGAAAAGGACGAGCAGTTTGTTCCGAAGCCTTATATCGGTAAATCCGCCAAGTCAAAGGGTAACGCAAAGAAAGCTGGAACGAAAAAAACTGAAAAGAAGGGAATTGATAAGCCCAAATCGGAATCCCAGCCAACTGGAGATGACGGCCAGCTCAGTTTACTGGGGGTGGCGTAATGGACGGAATTGATAAAAAAGCCTGCCGCCAGTTTTTGGAGCCTGGTCGGACCCCCAATTCTGACTGTGGACTGTTCCTTTTTCCCAAGTTGAAATACATCATCTGCACAGCGGTGAAAATTGTCGGTCACCGGCGCTTGCTGATTTTGTGTCTGTATGCCAGGGGGAATACCCCTGGCGACAAACCGAAGTTGACCTATACCATGTTTCAGGCCAGCGACAGCTTTATTACCTATAACCATGGGACAGACACAAAAGCCGTTTGGCGATCGGCCATGCTGGAGAATCTGGGGTGGGAATACAACTTTCTCACAGACAAATGCGCCTTTTATTCCAGGCAGGATGAAATGCGGGTGATCTACTTCTGCAAGCCCTATGTGAGTGCATCGCACTGTGGAACTGGTTTTTCCGCCATTTCCAAGATGCAGCGGCAGATTCGGGACAAAGACACTTTGAGGCGTCGGAAAAATCGGGAACGGAAGATCAGGTCCCGGTTGAGTGGATTGAATCCTCTGCCCTGTGACTTGGAGGATTGGCTGCGATGTGAAGTGTTGCCCACCTATTTTTTTTACGATTACAAGAAAGGGAAAAAGGCTATCCGTGGCCTATGCAGCGCCTGCGGTCAGGAAATTGAGCTGACCGGGGTACGGCACAACGCCGCCGGCGTCTGTCCTCGCTGTGGCCGGGAACTCACAATGAAGTCGAATAAGAAACGTGGGTATATATGGGATCGCGTTACCGCTTCGGTGGTTCAGCATTTTCACGACGACAACCTGATTATCCGAATTGTCAAAGCATATCAGGATTTTCCTAAAAATGCGACAGTGAAAATGAACTGCTACGAGGAGACCCGGATCATCATTGGTTGGCAGAAGGACGGTGTTTTGGGAGAAGAGGTCTATTACCATTCTGGTGATTCCGTTGGTATTACCCGTTGGAAGAAAGGGTATCCTCCGGTAATGTATCTTTACCAGCAAAATTTCAATGCGGAAACCTGTGGGTTTCTCTATTGCAAAAACCTGAGCAGAGCGTTAAAGGGTACGCCGTGGCAATATTGCCAGCTGCAGGAGTTTTATGAGGGCATCCATGACCAGATGGAGGTGGCACCTTATCTCACTGCCTGCCGCAAAATCCCGGCCATAGAGTTTTTTGTCAAGCTGAAACTGTTTTGGCTGGTGACCCATGTGGTCTATAGGCAAGACGGAGAGAAAGACATCAATCTGAATGGTAAAAATTTGAGAGAGGTGCTTCAAATCGAGCCCTCTGACCTACCTTGTCTCCAGAAGGTGGGAACTGATATCCGTGAACTGCGGCTGCTCCGTATTCTTCGGGCGGCAGGACATCAACCGGGCGATACAATCTTTACCTGGGTGAATACCAATAAACTTACAGAAATGGATCAATTAACCTGCGCTCTGCATAATACTACCCCACACAAGCTGATGCGTTACTTGGATCAGTTGTTCGCAAAATTGGGCAACAGTACTTATCGGGGATGCGCTGGAGTTTTGTCCGATTACAGAGATTATTTGGGCTTTTGTGAGCAGTTGGGATACGACTTGAAAAATGAATTTATCCTGTTCCCCAAAAACTTCAAGAGGGCGCATGATCAGGCCAACGATTTGGTAAAGCAGCATCGAGTGGAGCAGTATGACCCGCAGATCGCCTCCATGCAGGAGAAGTTGAAGCATCGGTATCAATTCAAGTCTGACGGTCTTATCGTGCTGCCGCCCCATTCCGCGCGGGAAATCGTTGTCGAGGGTCAAAAGCTGCACCACTGTGTCGGCGGATATGCGCAGAGCATGGCCGAAAAGAGATGTATCATTCTGTTCATCCGGCAGGAAGCTAAAAGGAACAAACCGTTTTTCACGGTAGAGGTACAAGGTGATAAAATTCGCCAGGTACGGGGTTCTAACAACCGCGCGCCTGTACCGGAGGTCAGCGCATTTTTGGACAAGTGGAAGAAGAAAAAACACTTGGACGATGCCGCATAATGATGAAATGACAGGGTGTGCTTCACATGAGGCGCACCCTGCCTATGTATAGAAAGGAC
>JAAWIE010000023.1 GCA_022796195.1 Lawsonibacter sp.
ATACCGGCCCTTTGTGGAAATCATCATAAAGATCCCTCCTATTTTGTCCTATCATACCACAGGGTAAATAGGATTTCAAGAAACAGAAATATACCTATTAATAAAGCAAGTATATAGGAATACGCTTGCTTCAACAACAGAAAAAAGGGATATTTTCCATGAGCTATAAATTTGAGACCTTGCAGCTCCATGTGGGTCAGGAACAAGCCGACCCCGCCACCGATGCCCGGACGGTGCCCATCTACCAGACCACCTCCTATGTCTTCGAAATTCCGCCCATGCGTCCGCCCGGTTCGGCCTTTACAAAAACTTTCCTTTGTTACGCTCGGTGATTCCCTGGACTGGAAGGACCTGTCTGCTGGGGAGATTACCCGGCGGGTCACGGGAAAGGTCCAGCCCGGGTCCATCGTTCTGTTCCATAACGCAGCCCTCCATACCCCGGAGGCCCTGCCTACCATCATTCAGACGCTGCTCCAAGAGGGATATACCTTTGTTCCTATCTCACAGATGATTCTTTCCGGAGAATATACGATTGACCACACTGGGAGGCAGTGCCCAGCATAAACAAACGCGCCCCGTACGGTTTTCATACCGGACGGGGCAAAATTTGGATAAGCAGCTTTGAAGGCCGAAGGATTGGGAGACGGGCGCTAAAAAATCAGTCCGTATTTTCGGATGCGGTATTGTAAGCTCTGGCGCAGTATGCCTAGGGTCTGGGCAGTTTGAGAGATATTGCAGCCGCAGTAATCCAAAGCCTGAACGATAATCTGTTTCTCATAATCGTCCATCAGCCCCTGCAAAGTTTCCCGGGAAAAATCGATAGCCAGGATGGGGGCAGGGGGGTCCACCTGCCGCTTCAGCAGGTAGGGAGGCAGATGGCGGACCGCGATCAGTTCGGAATCGGTGACGTTCTGGGCATAGTCCAGCACGTGGAAGAGTTCCCGCACATTGCCCGGCCAGTGGTAGGCCCGCAAAAGTGTGTAGACCTCCGGTTCAATCCGGGTGACTCCGCGGACAAACTGGTAGGCGGTGCTCTCCAGCCGGTAGCGAATGAGTTCTTCCAAGTCTTCCAGGTGGTCCCGGAGGGGTGGAAGTTCAATCATCACGGTAGAAAGCCGGTAGAACAGGTCCCGGCGGAAGGTGTTTTCAGAAATGGCCTTGAAGGGGTCCTCGTTGCAGGAGGAGATGACACGGACATCCAGCTTCAAATCCTGACTGCCTCCAACCCGGCGAAAGGTCTTTTCCTGAAGCACTCGCAGGATTTTGGACTGCATCGCCAGGCTCATAGAGTTCAGCTCGTCTAAAAACAGGGTGCCGCCGCTGGCCTCCTCAAAGTAGCCCGCTTTATCCTCGCTGCCGGTAAAACTGCCTTTCCGGGTGCCGAAGAGCAGACTCTCGATCAGGGTTTCCGGGACGGCGGCGCAGTTGATGGCCAGAAATTTGCCGCCCCGCCGTCGGCTGGCGCGGTGGATGCTCTGGGCAAAAATCTCCTTGCCCGTGCCGGTTTCGCCCACCAGAAGGATGGGGCTGTCCTGCGGAGCGACTTTCTGGGCCAGCGCCACTGCCTCCCGCAGTTTGGGGCAGCTGCCAATCACATTGCCGAACGTGTAGCCGGAGAAGCTGACTTTGGGCGGTTTGTTCTGGAAGGAGCTGAGGGCCCGGCGGGTTGCCTCCATCTTGCTCAGGTTCTTGTCCACAATTTCTGCCGTCTGCTCAAAGACCACCGCACCCAACAGTTCCCCCTCGCGAAAGATGGGGTAGGAGGTGTTCGCTGAGGCGATGGGGGCGGTGCTGAAATCGTTGGCTCGGAAGCTGTCCACCCGGTCGATTACCGGAGCTTGGGTCTGGAGTGCGGTCATGGTGGTGCTGATACTTTCGTCCAGGTTGTACAAATCCAAAAGGTGCCGTCCCTCAACGCTGACTTCGCTGGGGATGCGGGAGATCCCCCGGCTGGCCCGGTTAAAATAGACCACACAGGCATTTTTATCATAAATCTGTACGCCGTCAGTGACCTGGTCCAACGCCCGGGCCAGAAGATAGGGCCGGTTGTCCTCACGCTTCAGCATCAGGTAGCGGTTCCCCTCCGGGGCGGGGAGATACTGGAAGTGGAACGCGTTTTCCTCCCAAATAAACCGTCCACAGTCCGCCCCTTCCGGCAGGGCGAAGGCCGACCGGACCAGGCGTCCGCTGTCTGTCCAGCTCTCAAACAGTTCCCGGTACAGGCCTTCTGCCGCTTGACTGCCCCAGGCCACGCGGCAAAAGCGGCCTGCGGCGTCCAAAGTAAACAGGATATCGTAAAGCATAAACGCCCTCCTTAATTGGGAATCCCCTTATCTAGATTAGTGTAGCGGGCTGAAGAACGTATGTCAAGCCAAGTGCAAAACATTTTTGCTAGATGCAAATAAGTTTTGCGTAAGAACTCCTTGCTGCATAGGTATATGCTGTTAGGTTGTACAAAACAATGGCCGAAATTTGTTTGGACTGCATAAAATCGAGCGATTGAATTCGTGCGGTTGTCACAAAGTTTTGCCATTTGCTTTGGTTGGCCCGGTACTTGCTTTATATGCTAGACAGACTTGTAAAGAAAGGAGAGTATGCGGCCCATTCGCCGCATACGGAGAGAAACATGAAACATGAGAACAAGCCGATTCGGTGGGATGTATTTATCCCTTGCTTCCTGGTCATCGGCGGCGCGGCTCTGCTGGGCATCGTCAACAATGCGTGGCTGACCGACGTGACCTACGCCATTTTTGGCTGGTCGCTGGGGACCTTTGGCTGGCTGTATCAGATCGTTGCCATGGTGACTTTGTTGCTGGCCTGTCTGCTGCTGTTTACCAAGGTGGGCAAAATTCGCTTTGGCGGCCCGGAGGCCAAGGCAAAACACTCCTTCGGTTCCTGGTTCGCCATGACCCTCACCGGCGGCATCGCCACCGGTCTGATCACCTACGGCGTGAACGAGGTGCTCATCTACTACGGAAACATCTACGGAGAATTGGACGGCTACGGCATCACTCCGCTGACCCAGGATGCAGAGCTGTTCGCCATGGGCCGCTGCTTCTACAACTGGACCTTTATTCCCTACGCTATGTACGCTCTGTCCGGGGTGCTCATCGCCTATATGTATTTTAACCGCAAAACAAAACTTTCGGTAGCTGCTTCCCTTACCCCCATTTTTGGGGAGAAGGTAACCCAGGGTATCTGGGTGGTGCTGGTAGATGTGCTGTCCGTGCTGGCGATTGCTCTGGGTCTGGCCTCCTCCCTGGGCGCCGGTTTGGCCCTCATCGGTTCTGGACTCTACTCTGCCTACGGCGTGGCCCAGGGGCCCATCGTCTGGATGGCCCTCACTGCCATTATCACCATTACCTTTACCATTGCATCGGTTACCGGCATTGATAAAGGCATCAAGTGGCTGGCAGGCCTGACTTCTAAAATCTTCTATATTCTGCTTATTCTGCTGTTTATTATCGGCCCCACGGTCTACATCCTGAATATGGCAAACGTGGGTCTGGGCTACTGGCTGGACCGGTTCTGGATGTGGGGCTTTGACCCTTCCACCGTAGGCGGTTCCGCACTGGTTACCTGGTGGACCATGTACGACTGGGCCATCTGGATTGCCTACGCTCCTCTGATGGGCATTTTCTTCGCCATCATTGCCTATGGCCGCACCGTGCGGCAGTTCCTCATCGTCAACTGGATTCTGCCCGCCTCCTTTGGCTTTGTGTGGTTCTCTGTATGGGGCAGCACCGCCCTGGAGTGGCAGAAGAGCGGCAGCGCCGACATCATTGCTGCCATCAAGGACGGCGGGGCGACTGCCGGCCTGTGGGAATTCCTGAAAAATGTGCCCCTGGGTATGATCATCATTCCGGTTATCATTCTGGCGTTGATTGCCGCTTTCTCCACCACGGCTGACACCATGTCCACCACCATTGCCGCCCTGTGTACCAGCGGGGCCCGCCACGATGAGGAACCGGCTATCTGGCAGAAGATTGTCTGGGGTGTGTCCATCGGCGTGATCGCCTGTATTATGGTGGCCTTTGGCGGAGGCGCCCAAGGTGTAGATGGTGTGAAGTATCTGGCGGCCTGCGGCGGCTTTGTGGTGCTGATTGTCTTTATCTTACAGGTTGTGGCCGCCTTTAAGGTGTTTTTCTTCGATTCTGAAACTCAAAAAGACATTGTGGACAGCAAAGACCAAATCGAGGCGTAAACCCGATCTCCCCAGGGCAGAGACATGGGGATGGAACCCGCCGTATCCGTGGCGGGGAGATAGACAGAGAGCCGGCGCGGCGGCCCGCCGCGCCCCGCAAAAATATAACCACAAGAAGGGATGGAATCCATGGAAAGAAAGGATACTTTGACACTGGGGGAACCCATTACGCTGGAGGATTTCGTTTCAGTAGCCCGATTTGGGCGGAACGTGGAGTTTTCCCCTGAGTACATAGCCCGGGTGGAACGATCCCGGGCCCTAGTGGAGAAGTGGGTGGAGGAAGAGCGGGTGATGTACGGGGTAACCACCGGATTCGGTGCCCTGTGTACCAAGGCCATCGACAAAGACGCGACCGCTCAGCTTCAGGAAAATATCATTCTATCCCACTCGGTCTCCGTTGGGGAACCGCTGAGCATTGAGCGAGTACGGGGTATTATGCTCATGGTTCTGCAAAACATTGGTCAGGGCTACAGCGGCGTGCGCATGGTGGTGCTGGAGCGGTATCGGGATTTCCTCAACGCCGGTCTGACCCCCTATGCCCCAGGCAGCGGCAGTGTGGGCTACCTCTCGCCCGAAGCCCATATGGCGCTGGTTCTGCTGGGGAAGGGGAAAGCCTACTACAAAGGGGAACTTCTCCCTGGAGATGAGGCACTGAAGCGAGCGGGTCTGGAGCCGATGACCCTCAGCTCAAAAGAGGGGCTGGCCCTGGTATCCGGTACGACCTCCGCCACATCTATGGCCGCCCTGGCCCTGTTCGATATGCTCAACGCCGCCAAGTCCGCCGATATCATAGGGGCCCTGTCCCTGGAGGCTATGAAGGGGGTTATCAATGCCTTCGATCCCCGGGTCATGGCGGTCCGGCCCCATCCCGACCAGTTGAACGCCTCAGAGAATGTGCGCCGGATGTTAAAGGGTTCCGGCGTCATGGAGAAATACCGGGGCAGCCGGGTGCAGGACGCACTGTCTCTGCGGTGCATTCCCCAACTCCATGGAGCGGCCCGGAAAACCCTGGAGGACGCCAAAAAGACCATTGAGATCGAGATGAATTCCTGTTGCGATAACCCCATCATCTGGCCGCAGGCGGGCAACGAAGACGTGATTTCCGCCTGCAACGCAGACTCGGCCTATGTGGGCATGGAGATGGACAGCGCCTGCATCGCCGCCGTGGGTTTAGCCAAGATGTCGGAGCGGCGCAACAACCGCATTGTAGACGGCTCTCTGTCCGGCTATCCCTACTTCTGCATCAAAAACCCGGGGCTGAACTCGGGCTTGATGATTCCCCAATACGTCCAGGCCGGCCTGCTCAACGAGATGCGGATGCTGGCGACTCCCTCCACCATCGACAACACCCCCACCTGCGCCAACCAAGAGGACTATGTAGCTATGGGCTACAACGCCTGTAAAAAGTCGGGTCCCATGGCGGAAAAGCTGGAGTACATGCTGGCGATTGAACTGCTCAGCGTCTACCAGGTCCAGCAGTTCGTGGACCCGGATGTCCCCCGTGCCCCCGCCACAGCGGCGGTGTTGGCTGAGATTGCGAAAGAGGTGCCGGTTATGGAAAAAGACATGCTGCTCCACCCCTATATCGAGTATTTGAAGGACTTTATTCACTCGGGCGAACTGATCCGGGTGGCCGAACAAGTGACAGGAGTGTTGAGCTGATGAGGAAAAAAGAATCCGCCCAGGTAGAGATGGATCTGAAAAAGATTTTTTTAACGCCTCCCAACACCCGGCGGGAGAATATTACTCTGCTGGTGATGATGGTGGTTCTGTTTGTTATGTTCTTCGGCCCCATCTGCTTTACCGAGCTCCACCCGGTCAAGGCGATTTTGTTGTCCTCTTTTCCTGCCCTTTCCGTCTCCTGGGGGTGGATTGTTCTGCTTCGTTCCTTGTTCCGTAAGTCGGAGTTCTGTCGCTGATACTGTGGTTTTGGCGGAACTGGATGCACTTCCAGCACAGCAAAACCGTTATTTCCCTGCGGCAAAGTACAGCGGCCCTGGTCCGTAAGGGATCAGGGCCGCTGTTTTTTGGAACGGAAAAGACTTTATATACCCAGCCAAGACAAAAGGCCGGGGTCATCCCAGCGGGTGAGATAGTAATCGGCGGTTTTTTGCAGTTCCTCCTGATCGTGTTTGGAGGACTCATCGTAAATGGCCGCGACGGTGAATCCGGCGGCCTTGGCGGTGCGGGCGGCAAAAATGACATCCTCGAAGACAACCGTGTTTTCCGGGCGTGAACCCATACGCCGGGCGGCTTCCAGATACACGTCGGGCCGGTCCTTTCCAGCCCCGACTTCTTCGGCGGAGATGAGGAATTGAAAGAAGTCCCGAAGGCCCAGCCGCCGCAGGCAGATGTCAAGCAGATGCGGCGAGGTAGAAGAGGCGACGCACATCCTCCAGCCCGCCGCCTGGAGGCGGTCTAAAACGGAACCGGCCCCAGGCTTGAGGGGGACGTCGGTACGGTAATGCTGTTCCATCAGGGCATTCATGTCCGCCGCCACCTGTTCCGGAGTTTTGGGAAGCCCATAATGCTGGACAAAGAGAGCGGCGGAGTCCAGAACCGTGAGGTGGGCGGTGGCGTCCATGACCTGGGAGGAGTACTGGAATCCCAGGCTGGTGATATACTCTTCCGCCAACTGGTTCCAAAACCCCATGGAGTCGGTGAGGGTGCCGTCCATATCAAAAATTGCGAATTTATGTTCCATGTTTGTATCCCGTCCTTGCGTAAAGTTGTCAGCCGTATTATAATATGTTTCAGAGTGAAACGCAAGTTTTCGTTCCGAATAAGTTTGGAAGGAGGGCGGCCCTATGACCGACCAGGAATTGGTAAAAAAAGCCCTTGCAATGCACCAGTTTTCCTATGTGCCCTACTCCGGCTTTCCGGTGGGCGCGGCGCTGCTTACCCAAGAAGGCCGGGTGTTCACCGGATGCAATGTGGAAAATGCCGCTTATGGTTCCACCATCTGCGCGGAGCGCACAGCCATTGTGAAGGCAGTGAGCGAAGGGTGCCGGGAGGGCTGGGAGGCGATTGCCATTGCCGGAAAGGGGGAGGACTTCTGCTGGCCCTGCGGAGCCTGCCGGCAGATGCTCTATGAATTTGCACCAGATTTGCGGGTGCTGGCCGCGCGGGGAGATGGGCAGTACATCGCGCTGCGGCTGTCGGAACTGCTGCCCCACGGCTTTGGCCCGAAATCGCTGGAATAAAAATTTTCCAGCCGAATAAAAGCGAAAAAAGCGTATAAACTACCTGCGGAACCCGAAATAAGGAGGTGGTTTGGCGTGATGATGGACAAAGTTGCCCTGACTCTGCTGATTATTGGCGGTCTGAACTGGGGCAGTGTGGGCCTGTTTCAGTTTGACCTGGTGGCCTTTGCCTGCGGCGGTTCCGGCAGTATGATCAGCCGGGTGATTTACACCCTGGTGGGCCTGTCCGCCGTTTGGTGCGTCTCCCTGCTGTTCCGTGACCGGGACCCCGTTGAGGAACGGCGCTGACGCCGGCCGGAATTTCCCATAAAAACACAGAGAGTCTGGAGCGTTTGCTTCAGACTCTCTGTCCGTTTGGATGGAACAAAAAAATTTTTTGCGGCAATCTTATGTTTTTGGCTGGACAGTCCGATAGAACTAATACAGAATGTTTGCAGATAGAATTTATTATGCGCCCTGACCGGCGCTTCAGGAGGTCACCGATATGATGATTACCAGACGGGAAGGCTTTCCTTCCTCCCCTATAACCACCGGGACCGTCCGGTCCGCCAGTCCCAGGCGCACCCGGCCCCAGGAGGCAAAGTTTGATCAGATTACCCTTTCCGCACCGGGTGGACAGGAGAACAGCGCCAAATTCCGAGAGATGGCCGCCGTGCTGTCCCGGCAGGTGCGCACCCAGAATACCACCGGCAAAATTCAGGACCTGCGCCGGCAGGTGGAGTCGGGAGAATACCGCCCGGACGCACGGGAGACAGCGGCCCGGATGCTGCTGCTTGCGGAGGGCGAGTAAATGACAGTTTGGCAGGACTATTTGAACCTAATGAGGAACCTGACCAAGACCTTGACTCAACTGGCCCAGCTGGAGCGGGAGAAAAACGCCGCCGCTTCGGCGGGAGACTTGGTCATGGTGGAGGAGTGTATAAAACGGGAACAGGTAATGAGCCTGACCCTGCGGGGCTATGACCAGAAGCGGGATATTATGCTGGCTGATTTGGGCTTGAAGGGGATCACGCTGGACCAACTGGAACAGCACAGCCCCGACGAGTTTCAGCTGGAGACCAAGGCCGTGGTGGAGGAGCTGCGGCGGCAGTATAAGCTGTTCCAGGCCGCCAGTACGGTGGCGCGGGACACGCTGGAGGTCAATCTGCGGGCGATTGAGCGGCTCCAGGCCAAGCAGGCCGGTGACGCAGCTGAGGCGGAACAGACCCGGAAAAACCACCAGACGGATTTTCGAGCCTGATGGGTGGCAGGCTCTCCAGATGAGAGCCTTGAAATATCACGAAACGATGGAATAGAGGAGAACAACTATGGCTGTTATTGGAACCTTTGGCTCATTTACTGCGGCACGGCTGGGAATTTATGCCTCTCAGTCTTCTCTGAACGTGACGGGCAACAACATTGCCAATATCAACACCAAGGGGTATACCCGCCAGCGGATGGATTTGGTGTCCCTCCATTCTGCGGGCAGTTCCCGTTACTCCAATGGCTTCAACCTGGACATTGGCTACGGCGTGCTTGCAGACAGCGTGTCTCAGCTCCGGGACCCCTTTATGGATATCCGCTACCGCGACGAGCAGTCGCTGGTGGGTGCTTCCGAGACTTGGCTGAAAAATTTGCAGCAGCTCTCCCACACGCTGGATGAGGTGGGAAAGGGCAACGACTTCGGCGTGCTGGAGAAGCAGTTTAACGAGCTGGCCAACCAGCTCCAGCAGCTCAACGGTGCGGTAGGTACTCCAGAATACGACACGACGGTCCGTTCCAGCGCGGAGGTGCTGTGCCAGCTGTTTAACAGCTACTCCAAAGCGTTGGAGACAGTGGCGGATAACCAGTTGGAGACGCTGCAAGGCGATGTTAAGACGGTGAACTCCATTCTAAACCGGATTCGGGGCCTGAACGAGGAGATTCGGGAGGCTGGAATTTATCACAACAATGCCCTGGAGCTGCGGGATCAGCGGAATGTACTAATCGATGAGCTGTCTTACTACATGAAGATTGACGTGCGCTACAGCATGGAACCGCTGGATGAGTTTTCCTCTGTGGAAAAGTTGTCCATCACCATCGCCGACTCGGGCAATCCCCCGATTGAACTGATTAACGGCATCTACGGCACCCAGATTGAAATGCCGGAGAAAACCGCTATGCGCAACCCGAACTATGACCCGAACTTCAAGCCGGCTGACCCAATGAATCCGACAGCCGATGAGGAGAAAAAGATGCGCAAATACGTTTCCGCGGTGGATGCAAATGGGCTGCCGACCCAATATACAGACGAGGAAAAAGACGCAATTGAGGTAGACAATGCAGTGAAGGGTTCCGACGAGAACCGGCTGTGGATGAGCTTACAGCCGCTGCAAACCGAGAAGGGTAAAATCTTAAAGGATGCCAACGGCAAGGAATATCAAACCGTGCTGCTGGGCGACAACACCATCTATGGCAGTCTGCAATCCATGCGGGAGTTTATCACCGAGAAGGGTGAGTTTTCCAGCGAGCTGGATATGCTATATGATCCGAAGGCCACCAGCAAGCGGGGCGTTCCCTACTATAGAAAGTCACTGGACTCCCTGGCCCAGAAGTTTGCGGAGACACTGAACGAGGCCAATCAGATTGACTTCGATAAGGTGATGAACTACTACAAGAATGACGGGACGAACTTCCTTGACCAGAACGGGAATCCGCTTACGGTTCAGACCGCAACATTTAAGGATTTGGCGGACGCCTTGGAAGCGATTGAAAATGACCCCCAATATGTTACAAGCGAGCAGAAGGAGCAGGCAAAGCAGCTGTATAAGCTGGAAAACAAAGATAAGTTTGAACAAGCGTATAAAGAGCTGGAGGATCTGCGCCAAAACGGGGTGCTGAAGCCTGAGTATGCCTATTATAACGGCGGCGTACTGTTCAGCAGTTCTGGTGACACAAACGACCCCACGGGCATTACCGCGAAAAATATTACGATATCGAAGGGCTGGTCCACTGGCGATGTGCGTATTTTGAATACGAAGAAGCCGGACACGGTTCAGCTGGATGAAAATGGTAAGCCTATATTGAATGAAGACGGTTCCTATAAAATGGTTGGGCACTCCACCGCCAACGATAATGTGGCGCACATTGTCAACTTGATGACCAGCAAAATTGACTACCTCCCCCGAGAGGTTGACGCAAACGCGGCGGGGGATAAACGCTATTTCAGCGGCAGCTTCCAGGGCCGTCTGGCCGATATGAACGTGGTTTTGTCGGTAGACGAGCAGGCCACCGGGACCATGTACGACAGCTACACCATCAAGGCGCTGAACCTGGACAATGACCGTCAGAGCGTCTCCGGCGTAGACCTCAACGACGAGGCGACCAATATGATGGTGTTCCAGAAATCTTATTCTGCCGCATGTCAGCTGATGACCACGTTGGATTCTATGCTGGATAAGCTGATTAATGGCACGATCAGATAAGGAGGTAATAAGACATGGGCTTTCGCATAACCACGAACATGATGATGAATTCCTACCGGTATAATCTCCAAGGCTCGACCAAAAAACTTGCCGATGCCCGGGATAAGGTGCTTACTCAGCGCAATTTCAACAGCTATGCAGAGGACCCGGCCGCCGCCACCCAGGCGTTCCGCCTGCGCCGGGACTACTATCAGACCTATACGCAGCTCAACAACACCAAGAATATCTACAGCAAGTACAACACCGCTTGGAACAACTTGGGTAAGATTAAGACCGACTTGGTGGATAAGAGCGCGATTGAGTCCGCTATCCGAGGCGACAATGGTACTACAGGCGAGGCCCGGAGGGCGCTGGCTACCGTTCTGCGGGAGGACGCTGAATCCCTAGTCCATGCCCTGAACCAGAAGCTGGGCGACCAGTTCATTTTTGCCGGGAATGACGGCTTGAATGTTCCCTTTGAGTGGAAGGATGTGGACGGCCAGAGGACGCTGTTCTACCGGGGGATCAACGTCAACTCCGGAAGTGTTCCAGAACCGGATGCGGCAACAAAACCGGCTTGGGCGAATGATCCGGATAATTTTAAGGAAAATGGCGCTCCGGACCTGGAAAAGCTGGGGGATGCAGGCGTGGACTTGGACGATCCGGACAACAAGAACTGGATTACCTACTACAATGATCAGGCCAACTATAAAATGCTGCAAGATATGTCCGAGGAGCAGCTGTATATTGACCTGGGTATGGGTATGGCGGAGAGCTCGCCCAACAATCCGGTCAACGGCAGTTACTTCAATGGCGCTCTGTGCGGCTTGGATTTCTGCGGTTTTGGAGTGGACGGAGATGGAGACCCCCAAAATCTGGCCATGATTATGCGGGAGATGGCCGACATCTTCGACACCTGGGACGAAGAAACCCAGAGCTTTAACCCCGCTCTGGCCAAAGACAGCGCTGAGGGGTTGACAAGCAAGGAACTGGAGGATAAAGCCTACCGTCTGCTGAACAAGATGACAGCGGCCCGGGACCATCTCTCGGAACAATGGGTGGAACTGGATGCTAAGTCCGTCTTCCTTCAGAGTAATGAGGAGCGGCTGTCCACTCTGTTGATGGACACCAACACTCAGATTTTGGATGTGGAACAGGTCGACTTGGCAGATGCCATTACCACCTTTTCCTGGCAGCAGTACTGCTACAATTCCGCACTGAAAATCGGCAACCAGCTGCTCAGCCAGTCACTCATCGACTATATGAACTAATTCCCCGCGCCGGGGAGCCAGAGCGTTTAACTGTGTGTAAAATCAGGTAAGGATGCCTGAGTCACATCTTATATACCAAAAATATTAGATGTAGAAGGGAGCGCGTACCACACAATGAAACCGTTGATTGAAATTACGACAGTCCCCATTCAAATCGAGATGAAGACCACCAGTGCAAAGCTGGAATATGCCCGGGGTACCGCTGAAATGGAGATCACCCGGGAGAAGAACGGCCTGCAAATCAAGAGCCGTCCCATCAAAGTCAACATCGACACCTTTGAGGCCCGGAATTCCCTTTCACCTACTTTAGCCCGCTATCTGGACCAGAACGCCCAAAAGGGCCATCAGGCCGCCTATCAGGCTACGGCCTCCTACGCCCGGCAGGGCCAGCTGCTTCTGGAAACCCAGGTGGGTCAAGAGCTGGTCACTCAGTTTGCGGAAGAGGCTATGATGAAGGACGTTAAGACCAATGTAGGAATTGATTTTCTGCCCAAGCCCGGTCCGGAGATTACCTGGGACCCCGGCGAGATGAACATTCGCTATGAGATGGATAAATTGGCAATCGACTGGAAGATGGGCGAGGGCAATTTCGAGTTTACCCCCGGCGATATCGAGTTTACTGTGACTCAGCGGCCTGACGTTGTCATCAAATATGTGGGTGGGCCAATCTATGTTCCGCCTTCCTCCGACCCCAACTATGAGCCGGTGGATGTGACAGTTTGACAGAGTTTTTGCGGGTCCCGCCGTTGAGGCGGGCCCGCTCTGCCGCAAATAAGGAGGATATATGCGTTTAAAGACCAAGTATTTTGGTGAGATTGACTGCCCAGCTGAGGATGTGCTTCACTTTCCGGATGGATTCTTCGGCTTTGAGGACGAGAAGGAATTTTTCCTTCTGCCCTTTGAAGGCAGTGAAAACACCCTGCTCTGCTTCCAGAGCGCGGTGACCCCCGGATTGGCCTTTGTGGCTATGAATCCGTTCACCCTGAAGCCGGATTATGCCCCCAAGCTCACACCCAAGGAGCTGGAGGCTATGGAGGTGGAGCGCAGTGAGGATTTGTGTTTTTACACCCTGTGTGTGGTGCGCAATCCTGTGGGGGACAGCACGGTGAATCTGCGCTGTCCGGTTGCCATCAATGACCATACCCGGCGGGCGGTACAGGTCATTTTAGAGGAAGACAACTATCATATGCACCACCTTCTGTCAGAGTTTGGACGGAAGGAGGGGGCTCTATGCTGATTTTACAGAGGAAAGAAGGGGAATCCCTGCTCATTGGTGAGGATGTTGAGGTTACGGTCATGGCGGTTGAAGCTGGACGCGTGCGTCTGGCGATTCAGGCCCCCCGCAGCGTTACCATTCTGCGCAGTGAACTGAAAGTAGCGGCCCAGGCAAACCGGGAGGCGGCAGACGATGAGCTTTCTCCCCTGGAACTGCTTGGAGTGTTGAAAGAACAAGGGAAAAAAGAATAGATATTCAAAAGGCTGTATATTTGTCCGGATACAGCCTTTTTTTGGCCTTGGGCCGGGAGAGGGTATGTTTCCGGCCCAAAGCCCACGGAGCAAAGGCGGAGCAAGATCAGATGTGCTAAAAATTACCATTGCAATTGCAGGCAATATGCGGTATCCTATAAAACACTAATAGTTGGAATGTGCGCGCTGCTGGAAAGGGAAATTGGGAGGTTTCACAAAATGCTGAGTGAAACTTCAAAAGAATATATTTGGGGAATGTCTTGCAATAGGCGGGCAAATACGATATAATGGAAGAAAGCAAACAGCTTCCAAGACGCCAGATTGGCATAGGAATTTCCACTGCCGCTCTTGCGTTTTTCTGCGGACTGTGCTATTATAGTAGCCACTGACCGCATATTTTATGAAGAGGGGGAATCCCTGTGTCTATGTTGTATACCAATTCTCTGCTGATGCTGGAACGGGCCCTGAATTTCCAGTGGACCAAGCAGTCTGCCATCAACGATAACATCGTAAACGCAGAGACACCCAACTATAAAGCAAAGTATGTTACCTTTGAAGAGGCGCTGGATTCCAGCATCCGTTCCGCTTTGCGCAGGCCAGACCATCCGATGTCCTCCATGCGCTCCGCTATCGACCGCGCTCAGCCGGTGGTCCATGTGGCCGAAAACGAGAGCACACGTATGGATGACAATGGCGTCAATGTGACGGAACAGGTGACGGAGGCAACCCGCAATGCCTTCCAAATGCAGTACACAATGGATGCCATTAACAGCAATCTGTCTCTCATGCGCACCTTGATCCGGGGACAGTAACCGGCGTTCCGCAGGTTTCGCAGAAGCATATATGATGGAGGGATGTACGTATGGCGTTCATTGGCGCAATTGATGTGATTGGGTCCGGTTTCACGGCTCAGCAGCAGCGGCTGGACATCGTTTCAGAAAATATCGTGAACATGAATACCACCCGCACGGAAAACGGCGAAGGGCCGTACCGCCGGAAGGTGGTAGTTTTTCAAGCGGACAACGGCACCGGAAGATTTCAGGATGTCTTGGCCCGCACCCGGAATGGTCGGGGTGGTACCCGCGCCCAAGAAGTAAAGGCGGGTGTCCGTGTGGTAGAAATTGCCGAGGATCCCTCGGACTTTAAGCTGAAGTACGACCCTGACGACCCGGACGCCAACGAGGACGGCTATGTAGAACTGCCCAACGTGGATCTGGTCAAGGAGATCACTGACGGTATGGCCGCCAGCCAGGCGTTTTCAGCCAATATCACCGCGTTCAATCTGTTGAAGAGTGTAATCTCCAAAGGAATGGAGATTGGCAAGTAGTGCGGTATCTAGGTCAGGTCAAGCTTTTGTCCACAGGGCAGGGAGCTCAGGGACATGGAATTGGTCTGGCCTGGATTAGCATTTTTAAGATGCTGTAATGCAGGGCTTTTTGGCCCGATATAGGAGGAATTATAATGGAATTTACCCCAATTCGTCCCATTGAACCCCTTTGGGAAAGCCAGACGGAACAGCCCGAGGCGGTGGGACGCGACGCCTCGCACACACTGTTTGCTGATGTTTTTCAGTCTGCGATTCAGAACGTCCGGGATACCAACGCCCAGCAAGTCAATTTGGAATATCAGCTGGCTACCGGCCAGATCGACAATCCGGCGCTGGTGAATACTGCTATCGCTAAGGCCAGTACCGCCGCAGAACTGCTGATGCAGATGCGCAACAAGGCGCTGGATGCCTATAATGAGCTGATGCGCATTTCCCTGTAAAGGCGGCGCATGAATTGATGGTGTGTTTGAGATGATTGTCCGGAGGGGTTCAAGGTGCAGACAAAGCTGAAGGGCTTTTTGGAAAAGATTAAGGGCTTTTTTACAAAACTGAACAAGAAGACCCGGATTTTGCTGGGAGCCTGCGGCGTAGTGCTGCTGCTTTTGCTGATTGCCACTGCGGTGCTGATGAACCGGAAGGAGTACGCCGTGTTGTATGGCGGCCTGACGGCCAGCGAGACCAGTACTATCGTCACATTCCTGAGTGATAGCGGAGTAACAGACTACCAAATCCAGGGTGACAGCATACTGGTGCCAAAGGGGCGGGAAACCCAGCTCCAAGCCCAGCTGGCCATGTCGGGCTATCCCACCACGGGCTTTATGTATGAGTATTACACGGACAGCAAGAACATGACGGATACCTCTGCTGAACGGGACAAGGCGTGGCTCATTGCAGGACAGCAGTATCTGGCTGCGGTAATCCGCCAGTTTGACGGAGTGCGGGAGGCATGGGTACAGATTGCCCCAGGGACTGAGCGGATCTATGTGCTGGACCCGGAGTCTACTCCGGCTACGGCCTCGGTTACCATTGAACTGGAGGGCGATAAGCCCCTGAGCAACGGCGTGGTTGCGGCCATTCGAAACACTGTGGCCTACGGCATGGAGGGAATGGAAGTTTCCAACGTTTCCATCCATGATACGGCGGGAAATACATATTCTGACGTGGATTCTCTGGGGCAGATGGCTCAGGCCAGCGCCATGAAACTCCAGTATGAGGAAGAAATCAACAACAAGATCCGCATGGAGGTTCTTCAAAATCTGAAGAAGGTCTACGGCCCGGACAATGTAACTGTGTCGGTTAATACGACCGTAGATGTGAACCGGCGGGTGATCGAGAGCACCCAGTACGAACAGCCGGAGGGTTCTGTAGTAGGCGGCGGATTGATTGGCAGCGATAAGCTCTTCTGGGAGATTATCCGGAATGGCGACGAACCAGTTGGCGGTACGGTCGGTACGCCCACCAACGCGGATATTCCAGGGTATCCGGACTTTGAATCTCAATTGAACGGCGATGAAGATTATGTCGGCTTCCAGGGAGAACGGGATGGCAAATTAAATACCACTACTGAACAGCGTGAAGTGCTGGCCGGTACCATTACTGATATTGGAGTGGCGGTAACGATCAATCAGAACAGCCCCAACTCGGGCGCTATGAGCGTGGAGGCTCTGCGGGACCATGTGGCAACAATAGCCAACATTGGATCGGAAGACCCGTCGTCTCGGGTGTCCGTGATGATTGCGCCCTTCTATGAAGAGAATATCCCCGCGCCCATTATTGGCGGAATTCTGGCCAATGTGCCCGACTGGGCGGTCTATGCCGCGATTGGCGGTCTGGCCTTGTTCCTGGTACTGCTGATTATTGTGATCCTGCTGGCCAGAAGAAGCAAGAAGAAGCGTTTGGCCAAGCAGAAGGCTGCGGAAGATGAGATGATGGCAGCTGAGGCTGCGGCCCAGGCCATTGCGGCCGCACAGGCGGCGATCCCGCCCAGCGGCGGCGCCGACATTATGGAAGTCAATACCGAGAGAAGCATGGAACTGCGTAAGACAGTCCGGCAATTTGCACAGAACAACCCGGAGATTGCAGCTCAGATGGTGAGAGCATGGCTGAAAGGAGAGGACGACAATGGCTGAGACCGCAACACTGGAGCTGACTTCGGCCCAGAAAGCCGCCGCTGTTATCGTCTCTCTGGGGGCGGATAAGGCTTCCGGCCTGTACCAGTTCATGGAACCGGAAGAAATTGAAATGCTCACTCTGGAGGTGGCCCGGCTGGGAATGCTCAATTCTGAGCAGACCGAGGCGGTGCTCACCGAGTTCTACCAAAGCTGTATGACCAGCAAGGCGGTGACCGAGGGCGGCTTGGAGTACGCCCGGTCCGTGCTGGAGAAGGCATTCGGCAACCAGACGGCTCAGGCCCTCCTGGAAAAGGTGACCAAGTCCCTGAAGAACCGGGAATTTGCTTTCCTCAACAAGGCGGATGTCAAGTCTTTGTTCTCCGCACTGCAAAACGAACGTCCCCAGACTATGGCCTTGGTTCTGTCCTACGTGGATCCGGACAAGGCTGCGGGTGTTATCGAACAGCTGGAACCCCACCGCCAGATCAAGGTTGTGGAGGCCATTGCCACAATGGAGAGTGCCTCCCCCACCGCGATCAAGACCATCGAGGCAGAGATGGAGCGCAAGTTCTCCAGTATTATTACTCAGTCCAACGTCAAGGTGGGCGGCATCGACTATGTGGCCGACATCATGAACAATCTGGATCGGTCCAGCGAGAAGTCCATCTTCGACGGCCTGTCTGCACACAATGCCGACTTGGCCGACGAGATTCGCAAGCGGATGTTCGTCTTTGAGGATATCATTACCATGGACGACCGCTCGGTGCAGCGTTTTGTTCGAGACTGCGACCCGAGAGACTTGGTTCTTGCCCTCAAGACGGCCAACGCCGATGTGGCAAACAAGCTGTTTACCAATATGTCCGCCCGTATGGCAGAGAGTATCCGAGACGATTTGGAGGTTACCACCAATGTTCGTATGAAGGACGTGGAGGATGCCCAACAACGCATTGTGGGTGTTATCCGCGACCTGGAGGAAAGAAACGAAATCATTATCATGAAGGGCGGAAAGGACGATATCATTGCGTAATATCCTGAAAGGCTTGCTGAAGCCCGAGGCGGAGGTCTACGTATTGCCTGACGCCGATGAGATTCGCTTCGATGATGAGGAAGAACTGATTGACCCGCCAGCGGAGGAAGAGGAACAGCAACCCCTCTCGTTGGATATTACCCTAGGCGAGGAGGAGCCGGCGGTGGAAACGCCGCCGGAACCAGAACCGGAAACCCCCGTCCGGTATGCTCAGCTGCAAGCCGAACTGATTATGAATCAGGCCCGGGAAGATGCCCAGCGTTTGCTGGAACAGGCCCGGGAGCAGGCTGAGCAGGAGCAGGAGGAAATCCGGGCGGGCGCACGGGATGAGGGGTACCGGGATGGTTACGCGCAAGGGATTGCTAAGGCGATGGAAGATTCTGTCCGGGATCGGGAGGCTACCGCCGCCCGCCTGGAAAAGGAAGTACAAGACTTTTTGGAAAAAGCCTCGCTGGCTCGGGATGAGATGCTTCTCCAGAGCCGGGACGAGTTGTTGGAACTGTGCCTCTCCGTGGCCGAAAAAGTGGTGCGGGTGAGCTTGAAGAGCAGCAGCGAGGTAATTGTCCGCATGATTCAGACGGCTACCGAGCGGATGAAGCGGCAGGAGTGGGTGCATATTTATATCTCCGGCTGTGACGCCAGGCAGCTTGCCAAAATTTCCCCGGCCCTGACCAGCACCCTGGGGGCCTTGTCCCAGCACATTAAGGTGGTCCCCATGGGGGACGATGAGAGCGGCACCTGTATCGTGGAGACCCCGGAGGAAATTGTGGACGCCAGTGTGTCTACCCAGATGTCCAATATTCGGGATGTGCTCCGAGACCAGATGGGCGCACAGTGGTAGTAGAGGAGAGGCGTGTGTTTCGAGAACTGATTCCCGCTGTTCGCTCCGCCGAGACGGTGGGCCGGACCGGAAAAATCGAGAATATCGTAGGCATGTCAATTGAGGCATCCGGCGGCCGGGCGGCTATTGGTGATATTTGCCGCATCTACTCCAACGAGTCTGGCGGGCAGATCCCCGCCGAGGTGGTTGGCTTTAAAAATGACCACATTTTGCTGATGCCCTATGCCAACATGAGCGGCATTTCTGCGGGCAACTTTGTCCGCAATACCGGAAAGCGGCTTACCCTTCCGGTGGGACCCTTTCTGCGGGGGCGGGTGATTAACGCGCTGGGACAGCCGATTGATGGGCTGGAACCCTTCCAGCGGGCGGACACCTTCTCAGTGGACAGTTCTTACATAAATCCTATGGCTCGCCCGCCCATCCGGGAACGGATGGAGTTTGGCGTGAAGGCGATTGACAGCCTGCTCACCATTGGTAAGGGCCAGCGTATTGGTATTTTTGCGGGTTCCGGCGTAGGAAAATCCACCCTAATGGGCATGATCGCCAAAAATGTAAAAGCGGACATTAACGTAATCGCTCTAGTGGGCGAACGTGGACGCGAGGTTTTGGAGTTTATGCAGAAAGACCTGGGGGAGGAGGGTATGCGCCGTTCCGTGCTGGTGGTTGCCACCAGCGATCAGCCCGCTATGCTGCGAATGAAGTGCCCCAGCGTTGCCACCAGCATCGCCGAATATTTCTCTGGGCAGGGTTACGATGTGCTGTTGATGATGGATTCCTTGACCCGTTTTGCCATGGCACAGCGGGAGATTGGTCTAGCCATCGGAGAGCCGCCGGTAGCCAGAGGTTATACGCCTTCCATGTATGCGGAGATGCCCAAGTTGCTGGAACGCAGCGGGAATTTTGAAAAAGGTTCTATTACCGGGGTCTACACCGTATTGGTAGAGGGCGATGATACCAACGAACCCATTGCTGACACGGTCCGAGGAATTTTGGATGGACACATTGTTCTATCCCGACGGCTGGCAAATTCTAACCATTTTCCGGCCATTGATGTAGGGGCCAGTATTTCTCGTTTGATGGTGGAGATTGTCTCCCCAGAGCACCGCCAGTTGGCTGGACGGCTCCGTGATATTATGGGCGTATACGAAAAGAACGCTGACTTGGTGTCCATCGGTGCTTACAAGGCAGGTACAAACCCGAAACTGGATCATGCCCTGTCTAAAATTGATGGAATTAACCAGTTTTTACGGCAGGGGACGGATGAGTCGTTTTCATACGAGGAAAGCCTGGACCAGCTGCGGCGTATTCTGAAATAGGGCGGCGGTCAGCCGAGGGTATGCGCTGTGAATTGGAAGCGAGATTTCTCTGAAAAGGAGCAAAAAAACAGATGAAAAAATTCCACTTCTCTCTGGAAACAGTACTGGATTATAAAAATCAGGCGTTAGATGCCCTCCGGGCGGAGCATGGCGCTATTTTGGCCCAGGTGCGGGCTCAGGAAAGTGTGATTGAAGACCTGGAACATGAGCATCGGGAGGCGGACAAAGATTTTACCCAGCGGAAGCTGGAGGGAATCAATATTTTGGACGCAATGAACTATGAGCAGTACTTGAGAGCGGTAGAGCGCAGGCTTGAGATGGAATATTATAAGCTGGATAAACTCCGCCGCCAGGAAGAGCAGAAGCGCGGCCAGGTGGTTGAGGCTCGGAAAGAGACTGCGACCATTGAGAAGCTGAAGGAACACAAGTTGGAGGATTACCGCAAGGCGGAGCAAAAGGATGAGGAACAGCGGATTGAGGAGTTTGTCTCCACCACCCGCGCCATGGCGGCGATGGGTATTTAAGAGGTGAGTTACACCGCAAGGTGTTTCTCTATATAATGGGTCACAGGAAGGAGGTGATTGCAGATGAGCATGCCGCTTTCATTCTGTGATATCAGCGCGCGGTATGGGCAGACGCCAGCCCCCCAAAAGAGCGCGGCAGACCAGACCGGCTGGAACCCCAGGCAAATCTTTTTGGACTATATGCAAAAGCTCCGGGAACGGCAGAAAGAGGACGCCGAGGATGCCGAAGAGGACGCCCTGATGAAGATGATTGACGCCATGAACGCCTCTGACGAGGACAAAAAGTCAGGCAAGGCGGACAGGGACGCATCCCAATCTTTGGCGGACGCAGGAAAGGCCATCGTGGATCAGCACACAGAAGTGCAGGAGGACGGGACTAAGGTGGCAGAGTATGTCGACCCCACCGATACCCTGACCATTCAAGCCATGCTGGCCTGTTTGGGCGACCGGTTTGTCTTCGAGCAGGCCGATGAAACGCAAGAAGAGCAGGCCCGGGCCAAGGAGACCGAAGAGGAGCGCCTGAAAGTCACAGAAACGCGCGACCCCAGCGAGACCAGCGACCCCATGGAAACAGGAAAGGAGGTGTAACAAGAGTTGAATGTAACGGACAAATGGATGCTGGAACGGATGCAGCAGATGGCAGCGAACATGGCTAATTCCCTGCCGCAGGTGGGCCAGCAGACCGAGACCCCCAAGACAGACAAGGGCGAAAGTTTCAAAGATCTGATGAACAAAGCTAAGGATCAGCAGACAGAAGCCCCCGCAAAGGACACCCCGGTCAAGAAGACCGAGACAGTTCAGGACAGAGCTCCGGCCCAAAAGACAGAGCATAAGGTAATCACCGACATGAAAGACCCCAGGATCCAGGCGTTGGACCCTGCGACGCAGGCTCAGATTGCGGCTGGTTTCCTGACTCCGGTGGAGCTGAGCGACGGCTCTATTCTGATGCGAATCGACGCCCAGCCCAGCGCAGTTGTCATGCCCTGTCTGCCCGACGGACAGCCGGATTGGAGTAAGCCGATGGTGCTGGTCAACAGCAACGGCGAGGAGTTTGAGTTCTATTTCGATCAGGAGAACGGCAACCACAAGCTGTTCCAAGTGATGGACAGCGGGGTGAAGGAGCAAATTGATCTTTTCCCGGAACAACCTAAGTTTGATCTTCTGGACAACATGAAGAGTCAGGATGTAAAGGTAATCGACTCGGAGGGGAAGGTTGCTACCCTGCGGGAGGCTATTTCTCAGGTTAGAACGAAGGAAGATGTTGGGGAGAGTGAGGATAACACTCAGCTGGCCGACGGCGGCGAGGCAACCGAGGCGAAGCCCTTGTTCCATGATGTGGAAACTGCCCCCGTGAAAGTGGGCGAAAACTTCCAGTTGGATACCGAACAGCCTGACATGGATGCCAATTTGGCCAATACCATCCGCATGGCGGCAGAGCAGGGCTGGAAACAGGTGGAAATCAAGCTGTGCCCAGAGAATTTGGGTTCGATGACCATTAAACTGACACAGAACAGCGACGGTATTTTGCAGGTTGTACTCCACACCAGCAACAGCAAAGCGGCCAGTCTGTTGACACAGCATATGAGCGATCTGAATGCAGCCCTTCAGGGCTACAATCAGGGCGAGGTGCGGGTTGAAGTGCAGCACAATGAAAACAGCCAGCAGGCCGGGCAACAGCAGCAGCAACAGACCGACCCCGATGGACACAACCGGCAGAGCCAGCAGCAACAGCAGCAGCGCCAGCAGGACAACGGCAACAGCGGTGATTTCCTGCAAAAACTCCGGCTGGGACTGTTCAGCCTGGAAGATTTCGTTTAAATTCAGCAGGAGGTGATATATTATGGCAGATTCTGTAGTTCAAGCTGGTTGGAATATTGCTGACCGCAATAAAAATTACAACACGGCTACGGACTTTGACCCTACTGTAAACCGTTGGAAGGACAAGGAACAGCTGGAGAAAGAGTCCAAGGATAAATCGCAGCTCTCCTTTACTGACATGCTCGGTTTGATGGTGACCCAGTTCCAGAACCAGTCCATTGATAACCAGGCCAGCACCACCGACATGATGAACCAGTTGGTTCAGATGACCACTATGCAGGCCATGACCGCCTTGACCACCAAGATGGACGAAGTGGCGTTGGCCAATGTGATGAGCTACTCCGCCTCTCTGGTGGGGAAAGAGGTCACAGTGGGTGTGTGGAACGAGCAGACCGGGAAGCTGGAAGAGATCGTTGGCGTGGTAAAGGGCAGCGGCACCTATGACGGCCAGCAGGTCATCTACTTGGATAACGGGAAAGGCTACTTCTTGAGCGATATCATGGCCGTTGGTACTTTGCCGCCCAAGACGGAGAAGCCCGGCGAAGAAGGTGACGGCGAAGGCGACAAGACGGAGGGAACCCCGGGAACAGGCGAGGGCGATTCGAACGACACCACGACCAAGCCGCCTGAGACCGAAGGCAGCGGAGACGCTGGAAACAGCCAGGACCCCGATGGCGCGGTAGGCTGAGCGAAGCGGTCAGGAGGGAATCTGGCCTCAGCAAGCGGACATGAAGTTTGCGAAGAAAGCAGAGGGAAGCACCATGGTAGAACGCATCAATCCCATCCGGGGCGTGTCCCAGGTGGAGTGCGTCCAGCGGGTCAGCCAGACCAGCCGCGCGGCGGCAGGACAATTTGGCGCTTTGCTGAATCGGGAGATCAAAGTTGCGGCAGAGCCCGCAATCTCCTTCTCCAAGCACGCCCAAAGCCGGGCGGAGGAACGAGGCATTCAGGTGGATGACACCCTGATGGGTCAGCTTGCGGACTCTGTGGAGCGGGCGCAGGCCAAAGGAGCCACCAATATTCTGGCCTTTGACGCCACCCGGGCCTTCATCATCAATGTTCCCCATGGACGGGTGATTACCACCATGTCTCAGGAAGAGATGGAGGAAAATATCTTTACAAATATCGACGGCGCTGTACTGCTGAAATGACAGAAAGCAGGACCTTTATGGATGCTTTGGTCCCCTGCCCGACTGACAGGGGACCGGCAGCGCCAAAGAAAGGAAGTTTAGCAAATCAATGACAGGCGCAATGTATGCCGCCATCGGCGGCCTGAAAGCTCACATGAGCAACCTGAACGTAATCGGAAACAATATCGCAAACTGTAACACTTACGGCTACAAAGCTCAGCGTATGACTTTTAAAGAGTCTATGTATACCACCAGCCGTTCCGGTTCTAACGGCGGCACTACCGCCGGCGGTAACAACCCCTCTCAGATCGGCTATGGCTGTTCTGTGGGTTCCATCGACCTGAATATGGCCCCCTCCACCTACGCTCCCACAGGTTATGGTCTGGACTGCTATATTGACGGCGAAGGTTTTATGATCGTTGGCGATAAGCTGACTTGGGACCCTGAAGCCAATGGTGGTGATGGCGCATGGGTAGGCGGCATCACAAAGGGTTCTGAGGTTAAAAACTACGATCTGACTCGTGTAGGCGACCTCTGGGTAGACCCGGATGGGTATGTTTGCAATCGTGATGGTAAAGTGGTCTACGGTTATGCTCGGGTGCAGAACCCGGACTATAAATTGCCAGATGATCCGGATACAAGAGCGGATAACGAGAAATCTGAAACCATTATCAGTACCCACTTAGTTCCTCTGCGTGTGCCTCTGTCTGCGGCAAAACCGACTGCGGACAATGGCGGAGTAACTGGTACTGGTGCTGATGCTAAGAATCTCTGGGAGGAGGGAGATCCCGTTTATCCTTATCTTTCTCCGCAGGGCACGAATCAGTATGCGAATCCTGGCGATGAGGCTACTCCCGCAACGGATGCAGCTGCAACTGGAGCTGGAAAGACTGGAGTGGCGGTTGCAGAGAACACGGATCCGCTGGCAACCTCGAGTGTGATGCCCATTCAGCTGAAAAACATGAATGTTGAGAAAAATGGTGCGATTACCGGAATTGCCGCCAATGGTGATACCGTTATTCTTGGTTATATTGCCATTGCCAGCGTAGACAGCCCTGACGGTGTCAGCCATATTGATGGCCCCTATTACCGTGCCATGGGCGGTGCAGGTAATGTTCGTGTTTCCGGACTGGGCATTGATCCCTATGGAGACGGCAAGACCGCATACCTGGGAAACAAAGGAAGAGAATTTACTGGGGCCGCTGCAAACAGAGATGGTGCTGAGGCCAATGATGCGATTCTGAACGAGAAGTCCACGGAGATGAAGAGCGGTGGTCTGGAGTCCTCCAGCACTGACATTGCGACCGAGTTTGCCGGAATGATTACCACCCAGCGCGGCTATCAGGCAAATACCCGTATTATCACCGTTACCGACAGTATGTTGGAAGAACTGGTGAACATGAAGCGGTAAGATTTCCCGAATAATTGATTGATCCGGTCTGTTCCGGCGGGGTGCAGATACCCCGCCGGGGCGGACAAATAGGAAAGGACGGTTTATCATGATCCAACTGACGAAGAGAAATGGTGAGAGGTTTTTGGTTAACCACACCCAGATTGAAAGTATTGAAATGATTCCCGAGTCAAAAATCGTCATGATGAACCGGGATTATTTCATTGTCCGTGAGACGCCGGACCAAATCATCCGGAAAATTTCTGAGTACACTGCCAAGGTGCAGGATGTACACCGTGCCCTGACCATCGTGGACCGGCGCTGAAAAGTGCGCCGGTCGCGGGGCGTATTTGACAGGCGCTGTGCCGGACGGTGCAAGGCAATGCAAAAAGTCTGGCGCCTTTCAAATGCGCCCTGACACAGAAAAAATTATCCCCTGTGGGGAGAGGAGCGGACCTATGAATATTACATATATCATTGGCATACTTGCTGCTTTCGGGGTTATGGTCATCGGTATGATGCAGTCTGCGGCGGGCTTGAACGTAGGGCAGATTGGCAACTTTATGGACCCGGCCAGCGTATTTATCACCATCGGCTGTACTATTGCGGTTGTTATTGCTTCGTTTCCGCCCAGTGCGCTGAAAGCGATACCCAGCCACTTTAAGGTGCTGATGAACACCAAGAAGTATGACCCCATGGTCTTTATTGAACGGCTGGTGGAGCTGGCGCAGGTGGCCCGTAAAAACGGTCTGCTGGCCCTGGAAGAAATGGGAAACCAGGAACAAGACCCCTTCTTCAAACAGTGTATCATGCTTATCGTGGATAACAACGACGCTGACCAGGCAAAAGAGATCATGATGAACGATATTGAGCAGGCGTCCGCCCGGCATGAAGACGCCGCAGGGATGTACGACAAAGCCTCTGCTGTGGCTCCGGCCTTCGGCATGGTGGGTACGCTGGTTGGTCTGATTAACATGCTGAAGAACATGAACCTGGACAGCGGCGGCGCCAGCACCATCGGCAGCGACATGGGTACCGCCCTGATTACCACCTTGTATGGCTGTGTGCTGGCCCATATGGTGTTCGGTCCGATTGCCACTCAGCTGCGTCAGCGCGACGAGGAAGAAATGCTTTGCAAACTCATCATCGTCGAGGGTATCATGTCCATCCAGTCCGGCGCCAACCCCAAGTTCCTGCGTGAAAAGCTGCTGACCTTCCTTGGTCAGAAACAACGCGACGGGGAAGGCGGCAAGAAGGGCAAGAAGAGCGGAGATAAGGAGTAATCCCTTCTCTCCTGATGTGAATGAGGTGAAGTCATGGCCAGCATTAAGAAGAAGAGTTCGGGTGGCGGCGGAGCCAACTGGATGGATACCTATGGTGACATGGTGACACTGCTGCTGTGTTTCTTTGTTCTGCTGTACTCCATGTCCTCCATCGATGAGGCCAAGTGGAAAATTATTGTTCAAAGCTTTAATCCAAGCATCGTAGATGAAACCGACCCTCCGGGGCCCATTGGAGAGGACAGTTCTTCCGGCGGTAATGAAATGCCCGCCACGGATGTCGAAGAGGCAATGGATGAGCTGTATGAGTATCTTAAGATGTATCAGCAGCAAAATCAGGCCCAGGCCGGCGATATTCTCATCAGCCAAGGCGACGGCTATGTATTCATTTCTTTTGCCGATGCGGTCTTTTTCGACGGAAACAGTTTTACCTTGAAACCAGAGGGCAAAGTTCTTCTGGATGGCATTATTCCGGCCCTGTCGGGGGCCAGCGAGTTCATTGATGAACTCCAGGTGCTGGGCCACACAGCTCAGCAGTACGCACATACTCCCAACCCGATTCCGGCGGACCGCCGGCTGGCCTCCAACCGCGCAACAGAAGTGGTAATCTACTTGCAGGAGCGTATTGAGGGGCTGGACCCTGGGCGGCTGGTTGTAACAAGTTACGGACAGTGGCGCAACGTGGCCGACAATGGAACGGAGAGCGAGCGGGCCAAGAACCGCCGTGTGGAAATGATTATTACTGGTCTGGATGTTGAAAGTGAAATGCCGGACAGCCTGACTAAGTACAAGACCATGTATAATACCAGCACAACTTCCTCGGATTAAGAGCGGCAGAGCAACACCGAGAATTCCTCCCGGAATGGGACAGACCTATGCAAAATGAGGGAACGATATGGCCGAAGTTTTATCACAAAGTCAAATAGACGCCCTGCTGAACGCGGCCAGAAGCGGAGAACTGGACGTAGACAAGCCGGCGG
>JAAWIE010000024.1 GCA_022796195.1 Lawsonibacter sp.
GGCCTGACGGGAGGCGGGCACGGGGCCCACGCCCATGATCTTGGGGTCCACGCCGCCCTGGCCCCAGCTGACCAGCTTGGCCATGGGCTTCAGGCCGTATTTCTCAACGGCTTCCTTGGAGGCCAGCACGATGGCGGCGGCGCCGTCGTTGATGCCGGAAGCCTGACCGGCGGTAACCCGCTGGACGTGCTTCTTGGCGTCGGCCTCGTGGACACCGGTGAGCTCAAAGGTGTGGACGATCTCGTCCTCCACGCCCTCGGGGCCGCAGGGGAACGCGCCGCGCAGCTTAGCCAGCTTATCCACAGGGGTCAGGCGGGGGAACTCGTCGGCCTTGAACTCCACCATTTCCTTCTTTACCTTAATCATCACGGGGACGATCTCGTCGTTGAACTTGCCGGCGGCCATGGCGTCGGCGGCCTTCTTCTGGGAGTTGTAGCCGAACTCGTCCAGCTCTTCCCGGGTGATGCCCCACACATCGCAGATGTTCTCGGCGGTGGTGCCCATGTGGTAGTTGTTATATACGTCCCACAGGCCGTCCTTGATCATGGTGTCCACCATCTTGTTGTCACCCATGCGGGCGCCCCAGCGGGCGGCGGGGATGGCGTAGGGGGCGGAGGACATATTCTCCGTGCCGCCGGCCACAATGATCTCTGCGTCGCCCAGGGCGATGGTACGGCCGGCCTCAATGACGGACTTCATGCCGGAGCCGCACACCATACCCACCGTGTAAGCGGGGACAGAAGTGGGGATGCCGGCCTTCAGGCTGGCCTGACGGGCCACATTCTGGCCCAGGCCGGCGGTGAGGATACAGCCGAACATGACCTCGTCCACGTTCTCGGGCTTCACGCCGGCCCGGTTCAGGGCCTCTTTGATGACGGTTGCGCCCAGCTCAGCAGCAGGGGTGTCCTTCAGGGAACCGCCAAAGGAGCCGATGGCGGTGCGGCAGCAGTTGACAACATAAACTTCTCTCATGATACGTGTGACCTCCTGAATTTTAAATAAATAGGGCGTTCGCGGAAGGGAGCGCCCGGGAGTACCGCTCTTGCCTTTCATTATACCGGAGAGCGGCCCAAAAAGCAATATGATTTTTTGAGATAAAAAGGCTTCCCCTTGAGGGGAAGCCCTGCGTTCAATATACAATCTCGGAGCCGCCGGGAGTGTAGTCGGTGTCCGGGTCCAGGGACCATCCCTTCTCCCAAATGCCGGTTTTCTCCAGCACAGCCATGGTGTGTTTGGCGCTGGGGGTGAGGGTAACAGACAGTTGATTCAGGGCCTCAGAGGCGGGGTAGGTGATGCTGCTCACCCCGCCGTCCGGGACATTATTTTCGCTGCGGGTGGGGGCAGCTTCAAAAATCAGCACTGTGGAATAGGCGCGATCGTTGCCGCTGTATTCAAAGAGCTGGCGCACGCCGAGGTTCCCCTCAGCAAAGTCCTTCTGCACCGCGTCCCACAATTCCTGACGGTAGTCGTCCAGATAGACGGTCTCATAGTTCCCTCGTTCATCATACAGGCCATCCAGGTAGGCGGAGGTAAGGCGGGCGTCTTTCAGGAAAGTGTCAAAGCCGTAGGTCCGGGCCACCAGGTCCCGGTTTTCCACCAGCCGGTTCATGGCGTAAGCCACTGTGCCCGGGGTATCCAGCTCCCTGGCGTAAAGGGGCACGCCGGGGTAGCGGCGGCTCAGCTCACTGCCGTTGGACAGCCGGTAGGTGAGGCAGGCTCTGGTGTAGTCGTTGGTTTCCGTATGGCCCCGGAAGTCCTCCTGATTGTCCCGGTTGTCCACGATGGCCTGATGGAGGGCGAGAATGGATTCAATCTGTTTGGGGTCCTGAATTCGGCCGCTCAGGTTGCGCCCGCCGTCGTAGGGGTAGCCCATGGAGATATCCACCACAATGTAGTCCACCTGCTCAGAAGCGGGGACCCGTTCCACCACGCCGAACAGGTCCAGGAAACAGGCCAGACACAGCACCAGCATCACGGCGGCCATGGCCGCTCCGCCCTTCCAGGCTTTGAACACCCGGAAGGATTTTTTCAACAGCATCTCGGCGGCAAAGTAGCCCAGCACCGTCCAGAACAGGATACAGGGGATGAGGACAGGCAGCTCGGACCAGCCGAAGAAAGCGGCGGTGAACAGCCCCAGAGCCAGTCCGGAGCAGAAGGCTACGCCGTACTTGAACACAGGCCGTACAAGGGCCACGGACACCACATCTCCGGCGGTCTCCACATGGCGGCGGCGGTAGACATACAGAGAGATCAGGACCAGGACCACCCCGATGGCCGCGTAGACAGCGACGGTTTCCGGAGAACGGAACTGCTGCGGAAGCCCATTGCGGGACGGGAGCCAGTCCACCGCTTCCTGCAAGGCGGATATGGGGGTGAGGTACTCCACCACGGACAGCACGCCCTCTGACCCCCAGTAGCCGTAGTAGAATTCGTTGAGCATGGCGTCTATAAGGAACCAAATGCCGATGGCCAGGTAGTTGAGAATCACATAGAAGGCGGGCAGGGCCAGAATATGGCCGGTGAACATGGCGCAAAAGGAGGCGAAGGAGAAGAAAAACAGGGAGACGCCGCTCTGGACCAGAGCCAGCCATAACAGGGGAGGCAGAGCGGTCCCCCACCCCCTGCCGGGCAAAAAGCTCAGCTCCACCATCGCCGCCAGCAGACAGGCGGCCAGCTGGGGCAGAAGAATCATGCTCAGGCCCGCCAGGTACTGGGTATTAAAGATGGCCTCCCGCCGCAGGGGCAGAGCATGGGTCCAGCAGGCGGAGCGGTGGTTGTAAAGATAGCCGAACACCGCCATGGCGCACAGCACCGCAAGGCCGAAGGAGAGAAACAGTCCGATGGTCAGCACGTTGGGCAGATCCAGCGCCAAAGCCAGCAAAACCAGCTTGGGGTCGGTGCTGGGCCAGCTGGAGGTATGGAAATACCGGGTAAGCAGACTTAGGGGCAGGGCGAACAGCCAGAATACTCCCCAAAGACCCCACAGAGGCCAGAAGCGGGCCAGGGTCTTCCGGTACAGAGGGCCGTTAAAGTACGATGTCGCGGACCGCATAGTCCTCACCTCCCAGTTCATAGATAAAGATTTCTTCCAGAGACAGGGGCAGGGCCTCCATCAGGATGGGGGCGAAGCCCGCCATACGGGTTTTAATCTCCGCCGGACTGCCCCGGACAATCAGGGTGAACACCCGCCCGATCTGGGAGGTATGAAGTACGTTGAGATCTTTGGGCAATTCCGGCAGGGTTCCATCGGCGAAGGCCAGCTGCAATTTTACTACATTGTCCTGCAAATCGGTGAGGGACCGCTCCAGAAGCACTTTGCCGTGGCTGAGGATGCCCACATGGTCGCAGACGTCCTCCAGCTCCCGCAGGTTGTGGGAGGAGACCAGCACAGTAGTCCCACGCTGGGCCACGTCCCCCATGAGCAGAGTCCACACCTGACGGCGCATCACCGGATCCAGACCGTCTACCGGTTCGTCCAGCACCAGCACCTCTGGATTACAGCACAGAGCCAGCCGGAAGGCGCTCTGCTTCTGCATCCCCTTGGACAGCCGCCGGATGGGCAGTTTCTCATCCACCTCCGGAAAAGCCTCCGCAAGGGCCTCGTACCGTTTTACGTCGAAGTTGGGATACATCCCCCGGTAAAAACGCATCATGTCTTTGGTCGAGGCGGAGTTGAAGTAGTACAAATCGTCGGGAATAGCGGAAATTTTGGCCTTTACCCCAGGATTTTCATAGACCTGGTCGCCGTCTACCAGCACAGAACCGGAGTCCGGGCGGTAGATGCCCATAATGTGCCGCAGGATGGTGGACTTGCCCGCCCCATTTGGACCTACCAGTCCATAGATGCAGCCCTGCTCCGCCGTCATGGTCAGGCCGTCCAGGGCCCGGAAGCCGTCAAAGGTTTTGACTACATTGTTTACTTTTATCATTGCGCCTCTCCCCCTTCCAAGACCCGAATCCGGGCCCACAGCTCTTGGCCGCTGACCCCCAGAAACAGCAGTTCTCCTGCCGTCTGGTCAAAGGTCTGGAACAGCTCGTTTTTTCTTCCCTCGTCCACCCCCGTGTTGGGGGCCGCGAAGGAGCCCTTGCCCGGTACCGAGTACACATAGCCCTCTGCCTCCAGGGCCTCATAGGCCCGCTGGATGGTATTGGGGTTGATCGCCAGCGTCCCCGCCATGGAACGAACGGAAGGCAGTTTTTCCCCCTCGTGGATGACCCCCGTGACCATCAGCCTGCGCAGGCCGTCTTTTACCTGCTCGTAGATGGGCCGGGCGTCCCGGTAGTCCAAATTCAGCATAACAGCGCCTCCTTTCCGGATACTGTACTAACCGTATTAGTACACGCAGTATATCGCAGAAAGCCGGAAATTACAATTAAGAAGTTCTTAAGATTTCTTAAAAGTCCGGGTGAACAGCCTCCGCACCCCACTTGACGGGCGTGCTATAATAAAAAAGAAAAGCTGTTTACAAGAGGAGGGCTTGCTATGTATCAGACAATTGGGTTCCTTGGCGTTGGAACTATGGGGTCTGCTGTGGCCCGGGCGGCGGCGAAAAGCAGGATGGCGGAGGTGATTCTGCTGTCCAACCGCACGCCCGCGAAAGCGGAGATGCTGGCGGCGGAACTGGCGGAGGCGGGAGCTACAGTGTCGTCCAATGAGGAGATCGCCCGGACTGCCCGGCTGATTTTCCTGGGCGTAAAGCCGCAAATGATGGGACTGGTGCTCTCGCCTCTGGCCTCTATCCTGCGGGAGCGGGAAGACCGCTTTGTGCTGGCTACCATGGCTGCGGGGCTTTCCTGCGGCCGAATTCAGGATTTTGTGGATTTAGACTGCCCCGTCATCCGTATGATGCCCAACACCCCCGCCGCCATTGGGGCCGGAGTGGTGCAGTACTGCGGGCGGGGGGTGACTGTGGAAGAGCTGGATGATTTTGCCGCCCTCATTGCTCCCGCCGGATTGGTGGACTCGGTGCCTGAGAGCTTGATTGACGCGGCCAGCGCCGTGTCCGGGTGCGGCCCCGCCTTTGCCTACCTCTTTATGGAGGCTTTGGCCGACGGCGGCGTGGCGTGTGGACTGCCTCGGGATAAGGCTGTCTCTTACGCCGCCCAGATGCTGGAGGGAGCCGCCCGCATGGTACTGGAGAATGGAAAACATCCCGGCGCCCTCAAGGATGCCGTCTGCTCCCCCGGCGGCACCACCATCCAGGGCGTTCGGATTCTGGAGGAGCGGGGCTTTCGCGCCGCCGCCATGGACGCGGTAATCGCCGCGTACGAGAAGACCTTAAAACTGCGGTAACGGAAAGGAGCGACCGAAGTATGCGCATTGTAGTAAAAGTAGGCACCTCTACCCTGGCTCACGCCACCGGGCGGCTGAATATCCGCCATGTAGAGGAGCTGGTAAAGGTGCTGTCCGACCTGAAAAATGCGGGACATGAGATGATTTTGGTATCCTCTGGAGCCATTGGGATGGGGGTGGGTAAGCTGAACCTGCCGGGAAAGCCGTCAGATATGCCCACCAAACAGGCTGCCGCCGCCGTGGGACAGTGTGAGCTGATGTACACCTATGACAAGCTGTTCGCCCAGTATAACCACACGGTAGCTCAGATTTTGCTGACTGGAGAGGACGTCGACCATGACAGCCGGCGGCAGAATTTTGAAAATACGATGGCCCGGCTGCTGGAACTGGGAGCTCTGCCCATCATCAACGAAAACGACACCGTAGCTACTGCCGAGATCAAGGTGGGGGACAATGATACCCTTGGGGCCATTGTGGCCTGCTCTGTGGGGGCGGAGCTGCTGGTTTTGCTCAGTGATATTGAGGGACTTTACACCGCCGACCCCCGGAAAGACCCCCAAGCCAAACTGATTCCCACGGTAGAGAAGGTCACAGCGGAGATTGAGGCTCTGGCCGGGGGCAAGGGCAGCGACTTGGCGACGGGCGGAATGGAAACCAAGCTGAGAGCGGCCAAAATGGTCACCGCGAAGGGGTGCGACATGGTGATTACCAACGGCGCTTACCCGGAACGGCTCTACGACATTGTGGAGGGCAGAGCGGTAGGAACTCGTTTTTTGGGACAGAGCGATGTGGGGTGATGGATATGACGACACAGGAATTGCTGGAAAAAGCCAGACAGGCCAAAGGGGCCATGGCAATGGCGGGGACGGAACAGAAGAACCGGGCTCTGCTGGCGATGGCCGATGGGCTGGAACGGCGCTGTGAAGATATTTTAGAGGCCAACCGGCTGGACCTGGAGGGCGCAAAAGGAACCGTGTCGGACGTGATGCTGGACCGGCTGGCCTTGAGCCAGGAGCGGGTGGCGGGAATGGCCCAGGGAATTCGGGCGGCGGCGGCTCTGCCCGATCCGGTTGGGGCTGTCCTCAGCCGGGTAGAGCGACCAAACGGGCTGGTGATTGAAAAGACCGCCGTTCCAATGGGTGTGATTGCCATTATTTACGAGAGCCGGCCCAATGTCACCTCAGACGCCGCCGCTCTGGCGCTGAAAGCGGGTTCCTCCTGCGTTCTGCGAGGGGGCAAGGAGGCCCACCGCTCCGCCGCCGCCATTGTAGCGGCGTTGAAGGAGGGGATGTCTGCCGCCGGACTGCCGGCGGACGCCCTCCAGCTGGTGGAGGACACGACCCGGGCTTCGGCCAATGAGCTGATGGCGGCGCGGGGGTTTGTGGATCTGCTTATCCCCCGGGGAGGCGCAGGGCTGATCCGGGCCTGCGTGGACCACGCCGCCGTTCCTGTACTGGAGACGGGTACCGGTATCTGCCACATCTATGTGGACCGGGATGCGGACTTGGATATGGCGCTGAGGATTGTGGAGAACGCCAAATGCTCCCGGCCCAGTGTGTGCAACGCCGCCGAGGTATGTCTGGTGAACCGGGGAACGGCGGAAAAATTTTTGCCGGCGCTGAAAGAGCTGCTTTCCGTCCGGGCGGACCATCCGGTGGAGCTGCGGCTGGACTCGGAGGCGGCGAAGATCATCGAAGGTACTGTGGCGGGGCCGGAGGACTTCGATACCGAGTTTTTGGACTATATTCTGGCGGTAAAGGTGGTGGATTCCCTGGAGGAGGCTGTGTCTCACATCGGTGCCCACTCCACTGGACACTCTGAGGCTATTGTTACCGCCGATCCAGAGGCTGCACGCCGCTTTCTGACGCAGGTGGACAGCGCCGCTGTGTACTGGAACGCCTCGACCCGTTTTACGGACGGCGGGGAATTCGGCCTGGGTTGTGAGATGGGGATTTCCACCCAAAAGTTACATGCACGGGGACCTTTAGGGCTGGCGGAGCTTTGTTCCTTCAAATTTGTAATCAAAGGTGGAGGACAGACCCGATAAAATTGTTAAAAATTTCCGCGTGACTTTTTTCTTGGACTGTTGTATGATGTGGACAGAATGGGCCGTGAGAGCGGACCGTTGAATTTGATTTGAAAGGGAATGATTCCAATGGGCAATGTCAGCCGGAAACTGCGTGAGCAGGAATTTGTTGAACTGACCCGAGAACTGCTGGACTCTGAGCCGGTGCGGATGATGGGCCGGTGGAAGCACCATGGCCCGGTTACAACGCTGGACCACTCCCTGTTTGTGGCCTTTAGTACCTACCGGGTGGCCCGGATGCTCCGCCTGGACGTGCGCTCCGCCGTTCGGGGCGCTTTGCTCCACGACCTGTACCTCTACGATTCGAAGGACAAGACTGCCCATCCTGGCAACCAGTGTTTCGACCATCCCCGCTTTGCGGCCCGGAACGCTGCCGCCTTGACCCCGCTGTCTTCGAAAGAGCAGAACATCATTCTGTCCCACATGTGGCCGTTGGGGGGCGCTTTCCCCCGGTCGCTGGAGGCATGGATGGTGGACTTGGTGGACACCATCTGCGCCGGACTGGAGGTCGCCCGTATTTGCCGTCCCTCCCGCTTGCGGGAGCGGCTTGGGGTGCGGCCGCTGGTTCCTGCCTGCTGATACAAGACGATGAACCGCCCTCCACAAAGTTTGGAGGGCGGTTTTTATCAGTTCCGGCCTGTTTTTGTCAAAAAGCGGAGTTTCTTGCTTTTTTGAAAAAAATTTCCGAATAGTGGTAAAATCGAAAAGTTTATGATATAATGAGAATGAAGATATACAATGCCCAAAGAGGAGGAAGGCCATGAATGATTATTCTGCCCCGCTTCAGGCGAAGCGGGAACAGCTGCTCCGGGCCGGCGTGTTGATGATGGACCCTGCCGCCGTCTATGTGGAAGATGAGGTGACAGTGGGGGCGGGCACCCTCCTGCTCCCTGGCACCATCCTGCGGGGGAAGACGGCGATTGGGGAAAACTGCCTGATCGGCCCCCAAGCTATGCTGACCGACTGCATTGTGGAAGAGGGCTGTACCATCAACGCTTCGCAGTGTGAAGAGAGCACTATCCGGCGGGACTGTGAAATTGGACCTTACACCCATATCCGGCCCCGGTGCGTGGTGGGAGAGGGCTCTAGAATCGGCGCCTTTGTCCAGCTGAAAAACTGCACTCTGGGCAAAGATACCAGAATGGCCCACCTGACCTATGTGGGGGACAGTGATGTGGGGGATGGCTGCAACTTTGGCTGCGGTACCATCACCTGTAACTACGACGGCTTTAAAAAGTACCGCACTACCATAGGCAAGGGGGTATTTGTGGGCTGCAACACCAATCTGGTCGCCCCAGTGACGGTGGAGGATGGGGCCTTCATCGCCGCAGGCACCACTGTGGCAGAACGTGTGCCGCAGGATGCCATGGCAATCGGGCGGGTGCGTCAGGAGAACAAGGAGCATTGGGCGGCGGAGAACCGGAAAAAGAAAGGGAAAAAAGGATAGGCGCGTTCTAAGAGAGCGCAATGGGAACGAGAGAAAAACGGCCTTGAGCCGGCAAAAAATGGGAGGATATTGGAAATGATTGCACATGGGAAGGACATTAAGGTAATTACAGGCAACTCAAACCCCGCGCTGGCCGCAGATATCTGCAAGGAGCTGGGGATACCGCTGGGTAATTCAGAGGTGGGCGCTTTTTCCGATGGGGAAAACTTTGCCTCCATCTATGAGACGGTTCGGGGCTCCGATGTATTTGTGGTGCAGTCCACCTGCTCCTTTGTCAAGGACGGCAAGGCCAGTACAGTCAACGACGCCCTGATGGAGCTGCTCATTATCATTGATGCCCTGAAACGGGCCTCCGCCGGACGGATTACCGCAGTGATTCCCTATTTCGGCTACGCCCGTCAGGATCGGAAGACCAAACCCCGCGATCCCATTTCTGCCAAGCTGGTGGCCAACCTGATTACCACCGCCGGCGCGGACCGGGTTCTGACGATGGACCTCCATGCCAACCAGATTCAGGGCTTTTTTGATATCCCAGTGGATAATTTGTTGGGCTCCCCCATCTTTGTGGACTACTTTAACCGCAAATTCAAGGATAACCGGGAGGACACCATGGTGGTCTCTCCCGACGTGGGTTCCGTGGCCCGTGCCCGTGCCTTCGCCCAGAAGCTGAATATGCCCCTGGCTATCGTGGACAAGCGGCGGCAGAAGGCCAATTCCTCTGAGGTTATGAACATCATCGGCGATGTGAAAGACAAACGGGTCATCCTTTTGGATGACATGGTGGATACCGGAGGTTCTCTGTGCCATGCGGCCAAGGCCCTGGTGGAGATTGGCGGGGCCAAGTATGTCACCGCCTGTGCCTCCCATGGTGTGCTGTCCGGGCCTGCTATCCAGCGTATTGAGGACAGCGTACTGGACGAGGTGGTGTTCCTCAACACCATCCCCGCCAAACCCGACGTCCATTGCGCAAAGATCCGCTACATTTCTGTGGCCCATCTCTTTGCTGAGGCCATCAGCCATATCTATATGGAGACCTCTGTGTCTCCCCTCTTTGTGTAAGCGGTACAATCGGATCAAACGGGGCGGGCGGTTGCCCGCCCCGATGCTGTCGCAGGAACAAATGATAAGTGTCCCCGCGTAAGGGGAGTTGGAAAGAGAAGCGAGGAATCCACCATGTTTTTTAAAAAGGACGCGGGAGGCGTGAGCTGGCTGCTGGTCTGCTTGGGCAATCCGGGGGACAAATATGAGAACACCCGGCACAATGTTGGTTTTATGGTGGCCGATGAGATGGCCGAACGGCAGAGCAAGCCCATCCAGCGGCTGAAGTTTAAGGCGCTGACCAATGTGCTGGATATCTCCGGAGAACGGGTGCTGGTGATGAAGCCCATCACCTATATGAACCTGTCCGGGGAGGCGGTACGGCAGGCGGCGGACTTTTATAAAATTCCTCCGGAGCGGGTGCTGGTGGTGTCCGACGACACGGCTCTGCCAGTCGGACGGCTCCGCATCCGGGTCAAAGGTTCCGCCGGGGGGCACAACGGCCTGAAAAACATTATTCAGCATTTGGGAACCGACCAGTTTCCACGCCTGCGGGTGGGAGTGGGGGAAAAGCCCCACCCAGACTATGACATGGCCGACTGGGTGCTGGGGAAATTTACCGGTGAAGACAAGAAAAAGATTGACGCTTCGGTCAAGCGGGCGGCGGACGCAGTGGCGTGTATTCTCTCCGAAGGGATCGACCGGGGAATGGGAAAATTTAACGGTTGAGGTAGAGAAAAACGCGGTTTTTAAAGTTTTTTTTCGAGAAACTTTTTTTTGTTAAGACTTTACAAATTGTGTGCCCCTTCCCTTGCAAGGCGGAAGAGGCCGCTATATAATGGAATTACATCAACCGCCTTGAGCGGATCTTAAAGGAGTAGTTTGCCATGAGAAAGTTGAACCGGCTGACCGCAGGCGCGGTTTGCGCCGTTCTGGCTGCCCTGCTCATTGTGCCCGCTTCTGCCCATGGACATCATGGAGGCCGGGGGCATCACAGCCGCCAGACAGTACAGAGCGTGCAGACCACGATTACAGTCTGCCCCTACGGAGACTGCACCATCGCCGGGCGCCACGCCCACAGCGGCGTGACCTACTGCGGTTACGACCACACGACCGGCGTCTGTGACGGCGCCTGCCGCGCCCTGTGTGCGGTAGAAGGCTGTACCGTTGCTGGGCGGCATATCCACGACGGCGTGACCTACTGCGGCTACGACCATGAAAACGGCTACTGCGACGGCGCCTGCTGGGCTCTGTGCCCCGTTGAAAACTGCACCGTGGCCGGACGCCACACCCATGACGGCGTGACCTACTGTGGTTACGACCATGGAAACGGCTACTGCGATGGCGCTTGCCGCGCTCTGTGCCCCTATGAGGACTGTACCATCGCCGGAGCTCATACCCATGATGGCGTGACCTACTGCGGCTACCATCATGCGGACGGCTACTGCGGCGGTCACTGTGCCGCTGGCACCGTGAACAGCAGCTATGGTTATGGCTGCGGCCGCGGTGGACATCACGGTTGCTGGTAAGTTCCCCAAATTTCACGGTCCCTTCCTCCCCTGTCCCAGCCTGGAACGGAAGGAAAGACTTTGTAGGATAAAATCCCTCCAACTCCGCACCCTAACGGGTAGGAATGGAGGGATTTTGCTTTGGTCTGGCTCTGGAGCTTTGTGGCCTACAGCTTTGCCGGTTTTTTGCTGGAGACGGCCTTTGCCGCAGCATCCGGGGGACGTCCTGACCGGAAAGGGCTGCTGGTACTCCCACTATGCCCGGTATACGGCCTGGGGGCCTGCCTCATTTTGCTGCTGCCCAGGTGGGTGGATGACCGGCCTTGGGCGTTGTTCCTTTTGGGCGGGCTGACCGCCACAGCAGCGGAGTATTTAGACGCCCTGTATCACGAAAAGGCTCTTGGGGTGGCCTTCTGGAATTATGCGGGTTTGCCGGGAAATTTGCAGGGAAGGGTGTGCCTACCCTTTTCTCTGGTCTGGGGAGTGCTGGCCTTGGGACTGGTCTACTGGGTCCACCCCGCCCTGCGCCCCTGGCTGGCCCAGATCCCCAGTCCGGTGAGCTGGGCGGCCCTGATCACTTTGAGCGTGGATGCTGTCCTGACTGCCGCCCTGCTTCGCCGCAGTGGAGACCCCCAGTGTCTGAGCTGGTATAAATAAATAACCGCCGGGTTTAACCGGCGGTTATTTTAATGGAAAAAATCACTCTTCGTAGTCGTCATACTCGTCGATGCTGGCGGAGTGCTGGAGCTTATCCTTAACACAGCCGCACATCTCGGTTAGTCCGTCCCAGTAAGCGATTACGGCGCACACAGCGGCGGCGGCGGCCAGGGACAAGGCGACGATTTTCAGGACAAAGCGGGCAACTTTCATGGTTTGTACCTCCTCTGAAAACAGTTGTCACCAGTTTACACGATTGCGAAGAAAATTACAATCGTTTTTAGAAATTTTATTTTATTTTTCTGTATGGCCTCCCTGCCTCTGGGGTGACGCCCCGCTCTTCCATCAGCTGTTCCACCGTAACAAAGCAGTAGCCCTTTGCCAGCAGGGTGTCCACAATGCGCAGGGCCGCTTGGGCAGAGCTGGGAAACAGGTCGTGGAGCAGAATGATGTCCCCATCGGAAACCTGCTCCACCACCGCGGCTACAATCCGGTCTACGTCGCTGTCCCGCCAGTCCTCCGGGTCAACCGACCACAGGATGACCGGTCCGCCGCACCAGGTTTTTCCGTTCTTGTCAATAAAGCCATAAGGAGGCCGAAGCCAGTAATTGCCCTCTCCCAGCACCTGGGTGATGAGGGCTCGAGTTTGGCCTACCTGAAGGTCAAAGTCCCGGCGGGATAACCCCTTCAGCTCCACATGATCGTAGGTGTGGACGCCCACCTGATGGCCCTCCAGACCCATGCGCCGGACGAGATCCTCGTTGCCTGGAATTCGGTTTCCCACCAGAAAGAAGGTAGCGGGCACCTCCCGCAGCTCCAGGCCGTCTAAAAGGGGGCCGGTAGTGGAGGAACGGGGGCCGTCGTCAAAGGTAAGGGCCACCAGCGGCGGCGATTCTATGGTCACCGAAACGGATGCCCCCGCCTGTCTGGCCGGTTCCGGTGTGGGGAGCGCCGCTGCCAGCGCCAGCGCACAGGTCAGCGCAATGATTTTTTTCACTGCTTCATCCTCTTTCCTGATACAGTTGCTGACAGTATGCGCAGAAGAGAGGAACTCTAACGATAAAAAATTTTTGAATTTTTGTCCGTGGCAAAGTCAAGCCAATTGGTAGAAAAGAAGGGCGCGTCCCATTTTTTCTAAGGAGTGATGGAAATTCCCTGCCGCTCCAAAAAATAGAGGAGCAGAGCGTGTTCGGTCTGCCCATTCAAGATGACAGCTTCCTCCCCGCCGGAATCGAGGGCATCGAGACACTGCTGAAGCGTTTGGGCGAAGGGCCCGCTGACCTGACTGTCGCGGAGCAGTTCCCTGGCCCGTTTGGCGTCCATACGCTCCAGAGTGTTTCCCCCTTCCGGTGTGAAAAAGATTTGATAGGCTGCGGGTTCTTTGCCTGGAATGCCGCCCTCCAGTACCCGGACCGAAATTCCGACAGCCCGCAGGGCGGCTGCGTCTTGGGTGAGGGCGGCGTCTGCCACGGCTGGGCAGTGAACGGCGGCTGTTTTGCCCGCATACCGCCCCAGAATGGGCAGGGCGGCCAGCAGGCCGCGGACCATGGCGGAGCTGTCCAACCCCCGGGCTCCGTCGTACTCCCGCAGGAAGCTCTGGACGTACTCCGCGTCGGTGGGAGTTTCCACATATTCCTCTCCCCGCTTCTGGTAGGTCTCGTCCCCTTTGCCGGCGATGAGCAGGACGGTGGGTTCCCGGCAGTTCAAAATGGCCTGACGGATGGCCTCCCCCCGGTTAAGCTCAATGGCGCAGGGACATCCCTGCGCCTCCACATAGGCGGCGATCTCCTGACAGATGGACTGGGTGTCTTCTTCCCCGCTGTCGTCCTCGGTGAGGATGACCTGATGGGAGTACCGGCCCCCAATTTCCCCCAAATCCTTCCGCCGGTCCAGAGCCTTGTCCCCCACGCTCCCAAAAATGGAGACGATCCGCCGGTCCGGATACTCATTTTGAGTGGAACGGCACAGATTTTCAAAGGACATACGGTTGTGGGCGAAGTCCACAATGGCGGTGATGGCACCATCGGCGCTGGAGTAGACCTCCATCCGCCCTGGGACCCGAGCCTTGGCTAGTCCGGCATAGATGCACCGCTGAGGAATTTGCAGTCCTTCACAGACCGCGAGAGCCGCCAGAGCATTTTCTACATTGAACAGCCCCGGCATGGTCAGCCGGAATTCCCGGTCATACCGCCGGGTGCGCACCTGAAAGAGGATATCCCCTCCCCGCTTGCGGACCTGGGAGGCATAGACGTCCGCCTCTGGATTCTGGCGGGAGAAGGTATACACCGGTTTGCCCGCAGCCAGAGCGGCTTGCAGCACCCGCTGAGCGTGGAGGCAGTCTAAATTGACGCAATTGATGTCCCCTTGGCGGAAGATACGCAGTTTGGAGGTGAAATAATCCTCAAAATCCGGATGTTCAATGGGTGAGATGTGGTCAGTACCGATGTTGAGAAAACAGGCGGCAGCAAAATCGGTACATAGAGAACGGTGGTATTTCAGAGCCTGACTGGATGCCTCCATCACCAAATATTCCATTCCGGATTGGACCGCATGGGCCAGATGGCGTTGGAGGTCTAAGGGTTCCGGCGTGGTCAGGTGGGACTCAAACCGCTCCACCCCGTCGATGGTCTGGATGGAGGAAATGAGACCGCATTCCGGCTTGCCCTGCTCCGCCAGATGCTCGTCTAAAATCTGTTTCAAATAATAGGCGGTGGTAGTCTTGCCCTTTGTTCCTGTAAGGGAAATAACCTTTACAGATTGAGAGGGGTGGTTGTAATACAGGTCCGCCAGCGGCGCAATAGTCAGACGCATATCAGATACCTGGAGGCAGGGCAGGGCCAGCGAGGGATAGGGCCGCTGGCTTACATAGGCAATGGCGCCCTTTTCCTGGGCCATTTGCAGAAATTCTGCTCTGAAATGCGCCCCTTTACAGATAAAAAGTGTGCCGGGGACCACCAGACGGGAGTCGTAGGATACCAGTTCTACAGGCGCGGACCGGTCCAGTTCCGCCGGGACGGGAGCGGCCAGCAGATTTCGCTCCTCCAGGAGGGTGATGTAATCGTTGAGGGTGTGTTTCATAAAATACCTCGTAAATGGGGGTCAACAGCAGTCCCAGGTGTAAAATACGTTGGAGAAGTCCCGCTTTTTCAGGTCCTCCAGGCTGATGAAAAAGTTGGCTACGCCGCAGTCGCCCCACAGTACATAATCTTTTTTATCAATTGCGTCCGAGTCGATCTGAAAGAGCAGGGTGTCATGGGGGCTGTCCTCCGGGCGGGGGTCATACTGGGTGAAGAAGGGGTAGCCCAGCATCCGGTGTCCGCAGGCGCACAGCTGCTCATGAAACCAGATGTAGTCCTCTCCCTCAAAATACCAGCAGGGGGACGGCCGCTCCGGCTCCTCACCGGTTACGTCCTTTACCACCTGTGCGAACAGCTGGTTGAAGCGGCGCACATCAATCCCCATGTAGCTGGTGGACTTCTCCACAGTGACCGCCGCCTGCCGGAATACTGGGAAATACTCCAATCCCTCGTGGGTGAGGATGTCCAGGGGCTTGAGCTGTTCTTCGGTAATGGAGGGGTCCACCCTCTCGTGGTACACCACCCGAAAGCCGCTTTGCTGGCAGGGTTCGTCGAAATCCGAGCCGAACGTGTCGTCCGGGGCAATAAAAAATTGAAGCAGTCCAGTTTGGGGAAGAGGCTCGTCCATCGGGAACTGGTCAAAATTGATCTGGGCCAGCAGCACCAGCTTTTCGCCCGACTCGTCCACCGGATAGGTCATGGACGGGTCCCAGTAGGGGAACCCGCCGAATTTGCTGTCCAGCAGTCCGGGGGCGGAATTGGGCTGGATGTGCAGGGTATAGCACGGGGCAGCGGTGCGCTTTTTGATCTCCTCCGCAATGGCCCTGGCGGTTGGGGTGATGGGTTCCATAACGTCAGCTCCTTACTTAATAAAAATATGGCGCAGCGGCTTATGGCAGGCCTCCACCGCCCGCTCCGCCAGCACGGCCATGGCGTCGATGTAGAAGGGTGGGAGGTGGTGCTGTCCGGCAAAAACCGACAGTTCGGTGCAGGCCAGCACGGCGCAGTCACAGCCCTGCGCCAGCAGATCCTCGTGGATGCCTGCGAATTTCTGAGGGTCGCCGTCCCGGCCTGCCTTTACGTCGTCGTAGATCAGGGACATGACCAGGTCCTGAGCCTCCGGAGAGGGGATGATCGCCTCGATTCCGGCGGCAGAACATTCCTTTTGGTATAATCCGCTTTGGATTGTACCATCGGTAGCCAGAATACCGGGCCGCTTCCATCCCCTACTGGTTAGAGCCTGAACGGTCTCCCGTATCATGTGGAGAATGGGGATGTTGATTTCCTCCTGCACCTGGTCCAGAAAAAAATGGGAGGTGTTGCAGGGCACGGCAATACAGGTACACCCCGCCCCCTCCAGAAGACGGGCGTCTGCCAGCAGGCGGCGGTAGACTGCCTCCTGAGCCTTGCCGCCGCTGAGAATGGCCGAGGTGCGGTCGGGCATTTCGCTGTCGGACAAAATCAGAGCGTTGACGTGCTCCTGGTCCGACTGGGCGTCGGTACGGTCGATGATAAATTGATAAAATGTGTTTGTGGCCTGAGGGCCCATGCCGCCCAGGACACCGAGCCGGTAATCCATATATGCGCTCCTTTGCGGTTGTGCTCAAGGGGCAAAACGGAGTTTTGCCGGAGTTTGTTTGGTGCCTTTCTTTAAAAAAGGAACGCCCGAGGGCGCTCAGTCCGGAACCCTGTTATACTGATCAAACCGCCTGATGTTGCCCAAGTGGTTCTTAACCACCCGCAGCCGGCGCTTGAGGGAATTGTCCCCTGGGTAGACCAGAGAGTGATGATCTGCACCGGCACGGATGAGGGCGCGCATCTCCTGGTGGTACTGCTTGGGGGTGAATTTGAAGGCCACCTTTTTAGGCACCATCCGCCACAGAGAACGCTCCTTCACCATCTGGAAGGGAAGTTCCTTTTGCTCTACCAGGTCCTCCACCAGCAGTCTGGCGATGTTGTGGCCGGAACCGGTGACATAGTAGTTGCTGCGTCCCTGCCGGCAGTTGATTTCAAAGGCTTTGTACTTGCCGTCCCGGCTGTCGTACTTGATATCAAAGTTGGAAAAGCCCACAAAATGCAGCTGCTCCAGCAGACCTTTGATCTTCAGCTGCAATTCCTCACAGCACTCGGTCAGGATCACCGCATGGTTGCCGATGCCGTGGGGGGAGTGTTCCTCCAGCAGCACGTGGCCCAGACACATGGTGGTTACCCGGGCGTTCCGGTCGGAATAGCTGGTGAGTACTCGCATATAGCTGTCGTCCCCGGGGATAAACTCCTGTAGGATCATATGGTTTTTATACCCTGCGGCATAGACATGGTCCAGACTCTCCAACAGTTCTTCCCGGCTCTGGCAGATATACACCTTGGCTAAGGAGTGATCCCCAGTGGCCCAATAGGTGACGCTCTCTGCTGGTTTGGCGATGTAGGGCGGGCCCCAGGGCAGGGAGAAGTTGTGGCCCATGGACGGATCATAGATAAACGTGGCCGGATGGTCGATGCCATATTGGTCGCACAGGGCATAAAACTCCTCTTTGTTAATCAACCGGTCCAAAAGGGCGGCGTCAATGTAGGGGGCGATCACATTTTTGGGCAGGGAATCCCGGCAGTGGGCCGCCATCTGTACATAGTTGTCTCCGCATCCCAGCAGAATGATAGTTTTATCGGGAAACTCCTCCGCCACCGCCTGAGCATTGCGGCGAAAGGCGTCCAGTTCCTCGTTATCCGGGCATACCCGGTAGTCGATGATGGCGCTGTTAAAACAAGGAAAGGAGGGATATTTGCCATAAGCGATGGTACGGATTCCATATGCCTCGTGAAAGGCACGGGCCACGCTGTATACGTTGATGTCGCCGCCGAACACCAGCGGCTGGAAGGGAAGGTTGTTGGACATAAGAAAAACCTCGTTTTTATTTTATAGGGGCAGCCTGTACAGCTTCAGCGAAACTCCCGGACAAATCCCCGGGCAAACAGAGGGTCGATCTCAAAGGCTGCCGGGTCCCCGGCGGAGCATTTTACGTTTGTAACATTGAGCAGAGTTTCAGTAGCCCCGATGGGGCCGATGATGCGGACCTTCTGCCCGCACACCCGAACGGACCGGTTCCGGCTCTTTCGCCAAAGCCGCCAAAGCGCCCAGAAGGTGGTCTCTCTGGGCCGGTTCAGACCAAAGCCGTTCTGGTACCCCACAGGGAGCACCGCCACCCGGGTGGGCTTTTTCAAAACAACGGGACGGGCGGTGCCGATGGTGTGGCCCTTCGGGAGCCAGCGGACCTCGGCCAGGGGGACCTCGCCAAAGCCCACGGTTTTCAGCCTGTCATCCCGGGTGCGGCGGCACCGGCCCAGAATGGCTGAGCCGGCCCGGACTCCGTCCAGCCGGGCGCTGTCGTTGTGGAGCAGGGCAAAAGAACCGGCGGCATGGACAATACCCGTCTCAAACTTCCCGGCGCGGATGGTCTCCAGTACCTGATGGAACTGCTCCAGCTGACGGACGGCCTCCGGGTCCCCCACTTTCATGGCGTGGAGCTGGGTATAAATTCCCTCCAGCGCCACATTAGGCAGGGAGCGGTAAGCCAGCAGAATTTTCTCCGGCTCGCTTACCAGAAAGCCCCCAAACCCCATCCCGGTGTCCACCTGGATATGGGCGCAGGCCACCGTAGCACGGTTTTCCGCCAGTGCGTTCAGGGCCAGACCGGTGTCTACCGACGAGATTGTACACACTACATTCAGGTCTACCAGCTGCTCCAGTTCCTCCCGGTCGGTGGTGGAGCGGAGCATGAGGATCTCCTCGTCCACAAAACCGGCCTCCCGCAGGGCCTTAGCTTCCGCCACGTCGTAGACCGCGAAACGACCGATGCCCTCTGCCCGGAGCAGCTTAGCCATGGGCACGATGCCGGAACCGCCGCCGTCGCTGGTGAGTACCCCATAGATAACCGCCCCTGCCGCCCGCTCCTTGATTACGGACAAATTGTGCTTCACTGCCGCTTTATCAATAACCAGCTTACGCATAAGGTTTGCCCCCCTGACGTCCGGGGTTTGCCCGGACCCTTTGACCCTGTTTGTGGATGTGCCTTACCAATTCATGTTATTTTACCACTTTCCGGGGAAAATAGCAATGTTGCAATCCGGGAATAATTGGTGTACAATACGATTACAATTATTTGTAACATGGGGAAGTGCGCCAAGGGCGGCTTTTCCCCGAAAAACAGAACGGGCAGATTGAGGAGGTTTTTATGGATTGCACAATGGAACAGTACCGGTCCAGCGCCCAGGCCATCCGAGAGCGGCTGGGAGATTTTACCCCTAAGGCAGCGATGGTGTTGGGTTCCGGCCTGGGCGCACTGGGGGACGAGGTGGAAAACCCCATCTTGATCGACTACCGGGATATCCCCTATTTCAAGGCGTCCACCGCCCCGGGGCACAAAGGCCGCCTGGTCTTTGGAGAGTTGGAGGGCCAAAAGGTGGCCGTGATGCAGGGGCGGATGCACCACTATGAGGGTTACTCCTATGAGGAAGTATCCTACGCCGTTCGTGTCCTGCGCCTGCTGGGGTGCGATACCCTTATCGTGACCAACGCCGCCGGATGTGTCAATACCCAATGGAAGGCCGGGGAGCTGATGCTCATTACCGACCAGATCAAAATGTTCTCAGAGTCCCCTCTCCGGGGGGAAAATTTGCCTGAGTTTGGCGTCCGATTCCCCGACGCCTCTCATCTGTATACCCCCCGCCTGCTGGAGCTGGCCCGGGAGACGGCGAAAGAGCAGAACATTCCTTTGCGGGAAGGGGTCTACTTCTACTGCTATGGTCCCCAGTATGAGACTCCGGCAGAAATTCGGGCCGTCCGGGCGCTGGGGGGCGATGCGGTGGGCATGTCTACCGCTCCCGAGGTGGTGGTGGCCAGCCACTGCGGCATGGAGGTGTTGGGCCTTACCCTGCTGTCCAACATGGCGGCGGGGATTTTGGACCAGCCTCTGTCCGAACAGGAGGTGCTGGACGCCGCTGCCGCCGCGAAGGAGAAGTTCTCTGGGCTGGTGCGGGCCTGCCTGCGGAAGATGTGAAAAACCTCCTTCCTTCTGGCAGGGAAAGGGGTAACATAGGAGGAAATCTAATTGTCAATTCTATTTACTAATGTCGCCGCACTTACTATGGACCCGGCAAAACCGGCGCTGGACGGCGCGTTTGTGGCGGTAGAGGGGACCAAAATTACCTTTGTAGGGACACAGCACCCCGCCGGGGAGTTTGAACGGGTTGTCGACTGCACTGGTAAGGTGATGATGCCTGGATTGGTTAACGCCCACACCCATGTGGCGATGAGCCTTATGCGGGGCTACGGCGGGGGGTGTGATCTGCATACTTGGCTCAACGACTACATTTTCCCCGCCGAGGATAAGCTGGACAGCCGCTGCATTGCGGCTGGAACCGCGCTGGGGCTGGCGGAAATGATCGCCTCGGGTGTCACCTGTATTGCCGACATGTACATGCACACCGGAACGGTGGCCCGGACCGTACTGGAGTCTGGGATTTCCGCCAATCTGGCCTGTGGGGCGGTGTATTTCGGCGCGCCGGAAGATTTTTCTCCCAAAACCTGCAATGACTGTGAAAACCACATCAGGCTGTTCGAGGAGTGGCACGGCGCGGGGGACGGCCAAATTTTGGTGGACGCCTCCATCCATGCCGAGTACACCTCCTGCGCCCCGGTGTGGGAGTGGGTGGCGGAGTTTGCCCAGAAACATGGGTTGGGAATGCACGTCCACGTGTCCGAGACCCATTCAGAGCATGAGAAGTGCATAGATAAGTATGGCACGACCCCCGCTCAGCTGCTGGACCGGTACGGCGTGTGGAATAACGGTGGTATCGCCGCCCACTGCGTCCACCTGTCTGGCGGGGATGCGGAACTGTTCGCAAAGCGGGGGGTTACCGCCGTCCACAATCCGGTGTCTAATCTGAAGCTGATGTCCGGAGTAGCCCCGTTGTTCTTCCTGCGGGACTGCGGAACCAGCCTGGCACTGGGCACCGACGGGGTGGCCTCTAACAACAGCCACAACATGTTTGAGGAGATGAAGGTGGCCGCCCTGACCCAGAATAACAGTTTCGGGGAGGATCACGGTCTGCTTCCGTCTGCGGACATTTTGGCCATGGCCACCGTAAATGGGGCCAGAGCCCTCCGGCGGGACGCGGGAGTTATCGCCGCCGGAAAGATGGCAGATCTGATTCTGCTGGACGTTACCCACCCCAACCTCTTCCCCTGCCACGACATCATGGAGAATCTGGTCTACTCCGCCGCCCCCTCTAACGTGGTGATGAATATGGCCCGGGGTAAAATCATATATGAGAATGGGACCTTTCTCACCCTGGACCTGGAGAAGATCCGCGCCGAGGTGAAGAACTACGCCCTGCCCCATATTTTCGGCTGACCCCAACCCTCAACGGGGCCGTCCCGCGCAAAGGACGGCAGGCCCAGGGCGAGCCCTGGCGGGTTTGGGCGGGGCCCAACATCATGGAAAACAGGAGGCGGCCTATGGCCCGTTATGACGCGCCCTCCCGCCGGGCTGGCGGACAAAAACAAAATACCTTCTTCGGCGGAGCGGCCATTTTGGCGGCGGGAATTCTGGTGGTCAAGCTCATCGGCATGTTTTACAAAATTCCCCTGGTCAATATCATCGGCGACCAGGGGAGCACCGATTTTACCAACGCCTACAATATTTATTCCGTCCTGCTCACCATCTCCACCGCCGGACTGCCGGTGGCGGTGTCCAAACTGGTCAGCGAAGCCAACGCTCAGGGCAGGCTCAATCAGGTCCACAAGATCTTCCGCTTGGCGCTGATGATCTTCCTGACCCTAGGGGTGCTCTCCTTTTTGGTGATGTACTTCCGGGCGGACTGGCTGGCCGCAGCCATGAATGATACCAAAGCGGCTCCCGGCATCAAAGCCATGGCCCCGGCAGTGGTGTGCGTGGGCTGTCTGTCCGCTTTGCGGGGCTACAGTCAGGGACACATGAACATGACGCCCACCTCCGTCTCCCAGATTATCGAGGCCCTGTGCAAACTGGTCATCGGCCTGTCCCTGGCCTATGCCCTTACCAAGGCCGGCCAGCCCCCAGAGATTGCCGCCGCAGGGGCGATTACCGGGGTTACTGTGGGCACTATGGTGGCCCTGGCCTATATGATTCTCAACTTTTTGGTGGCCCGGTCCCGGGAACCCCGGCTGTCGCGGGATGTGCCCGAGAGCGCGGCCACGATTATCGGCGATATTCTGCGCATTGCGATTCCCGTCACCCTGGGGTCCTCTATGGTGGGGATTGTGACCGTGGTGGACGCAGGACTGGTCCAGGGCCAGCTCCAGCGGGTTTTGCTGGAAAAGCCCGAATGCTGGGCGCTGTATGCCCAATATGTAGACTTTGCACCCCTGGAAAGCGCCATTGCCACCTGGAAGGAGAGCCTGTCCAGCGGAGCCGCCTCCACCATGTCTGCCCTCAGCGCCCAAGTGGAGGCGGAGTTAAAAGCTGGCACGGCTCAGTCTGCCGCCCTGGCCCTGCACAACACGCTGGAGTCGGTGAGCCGCACCCTCTATGGCAACTACAGCGGGGCTCTCACCATCTATAACCTGCCCAACGCCCTTATGGCGGCCATCACCGCTTCGGTCATCCCCGCCGTGTCCGGGGCGCTGACCCAATGGGACAAAAAGGGCGCGGCCCGCATCTCCAGCGCGGCCCTGCGGGTGACCGCCCTGCTGGCCTGCCCCATGGGAGTGGGGCTGTATGTGATGGGTACCCCCATTATGCAGCTGCTCTACCCCAGTTTGGAGAAGGAAATTGCCGGCCCTTTGCTGTCCATGCTGGGTCTGGCCAATATTCTAGTCTGTCTGGTGCTGGTGAGCAACTCTATTTTGCAGGCTTACGGCTTTGTTACCCTGCCGGTACTGGTTATGATTTTAGGAGGCGGGCTGAAAATTGCGGCTAACTATATTGTGGTGGCCATGCCTACAGTGGGCATTTACGGCGCCCCGGTGGGGAATCTGCCCTGCTTCGGCCTGTGCCTGCTGCTGGACCTGTTCATTATTGCGCGGGTGATTCCCCGCCGCCCCCAATATGTGGAGGTGTTTGCAAAGCCGGTACTTGCCTCTCTGCTGATGGGTGCGGCCGCTTGGGCGGTTTATGGGCTGGCGGAGAAAATCCTCAGCCGTGTCCCCGAGGGGGAAACGCAGGCCGTCCTGAGCCGGACCGGCGGTGCCATCGCCACATTGGGGGCCATCGGTGTGGCGGCAGTGGTCTATGGCGTGCTGATTGTGGCCCTGCGGGCCATCACCCGGGATGACTTGTCGCTGATGCCTAAGGGAGATAAAATCGCCCGGCTGCTGCGCCTATAATTCCCAAGATATGGAAATTATAATGAACATTTTTTCACCTAATGGAAAAAATGGCGAAAAAACTCTTGATAAGGAAGCGGAATTGTGGTAAATTTTCAAGTAGCTGAACCCTACAGAATGGATGATCTGTTGAATATCATGGAGCTGCTCCGGTCTCCAGGGGGCTGTCCCTGGGACCGGGCGCAGACCCATCAGTCCATCCGAGCCAATATGCTGGAGGAGGCTTACGAGGCGGCTGAAGCCATTGACCGGATGGATATGGACAATCTGCGGGAGGAACTGGGAGATGTGCTTCTCCAGGTGGTATTCCATTCCGCCATGGCCCGGGAGGCGGGGCGCTTTACCTTTGCCGATGTGGTGGACGGAATCTGCAAAAAGCTGGTTTTCCGTCACCCCCACGTCTTTGGAACGGCGGAAGCCGGGGTTCCGGAGGGAGAGCAGTGGGACGTCCGGAAACGGGTGGAGAAGGGACAGGAAACCGCTGCCGACACACTGGACAGTGTGGCCCGGGCTCTGCCCGCCCTAATCAGGGCCTCCAAGCTGCAAAGCAAGGCGGCCAAGGCGGGGTTCGACTGGCGGGACGTCTCCCCTGCCCTGGACAAGCTGGCCGAGGAGTTGGAGGAGCTGAGGACTGCCGTCCGGGAGGAATCCAATGTGGAAGAGGAGCTAGGCGACCTGCTTTTTGCCGCTGTCAAGGTGGGCCGCTTTGCCGGAGTGGACGGGGAACAGGCCCTGCACGGCGCCTGCGAAAAGTTTATCCGCCGGTTCCGGCGGGTGGAGGAACTGGCCGGAGGCGCACTGAACACTATGGATGTGCCAGAACTGGAGGAGCTGTGGCGGCGGGCAAAACGAGACGAGACTTAACGCCCGATCTGGAAGGGCTTTAAGTATACAGCCGGCGGCTTTGGATGAGAGCCGCCAATTTATGCACAGGAGGAGAAAATATGAACAAGACCGAACTGATTGCAGCAGTGGCCGAGCGGGCCGAACTGTCTAAGAAGGATGCCGAAGCCGCTGTGACCGCTGCCATTGATGTCATCACGGAGGCTCTGCGCCAGGATGAAAAGGTCCAGCTGGTGGGCTTTGGCTCCTTTGAGGTCAAGACCCGGGCCGAGCGCATGGGCCGCAACCCCCGGACAAAAGAGCCGATCCCCATCCCTGCCTCCAAGGCCCCCGTGTTCAAGGCGGGAAAGGCACTGAAGGACGCGGTTGCCCGTTAATTAGTTTCATACGTCAAGAGGGAGAGGCGCTGCGGGGCAGCGCCCCTTTCAATCTTTCCGCAGGGGCGGAAGCCCAGGAGGTTAACGATGCGATTAGATAAATGGTTAAAGGTTTCCCGGCTGATCAAACGCCGCACAGTGGCCAACGAGGCATGTGACAATGCGCGGGTGTCCGTCAATGGCCGGCCTGTCAAAGCCAGTTACGACGTGAAGGTTGGCGACCGGCTGGAACTGAAATTCGGACAGAACACCGTAAAGGTGGAGGTGCTGGTGGTGGCCGACAATGTGGGCAAGGCGGACGCCGCCGCCATGTACCAGGAGATTTTATGAGAAAGAGACTTTTGTGCATCCTGCTGGCGGCATTGCTGTGTGCCCTGACGGGCTGCAAAAAAACTCCAGAGCCGGTGGAGTTCAGTACCTTCGCCATGGACACACTGATGAGCGTTACGGTCTATGGCAAAGGGGAAAAGGAAACCCAGCGTGTACAGGACCGACTGGCTACCAAGATAAGAAGGCTGGACAGCTTGCTGTCCGTGATCAATGAGGACAGTGATGTGAATCGGATCAACCAGGCAGGCGGTGCACCGGTGGAGGTGGAGGACCACACTGCCCAGCTGCTGGCCGCCGCCTTGGAGCTGTGTGAAGCCACCAATGGGGCGCTGGATATCACCGCCTACCCGGCGGTGAAGGCATGGGGGTTCACCGGGGAGAAGTACCGGGTGCCCTCCCCAGTTGAGCTGGAGGAGCTGGCGGGGAAAATCGACTACACTGCGGTCGAGCTGGGGCTGGAAAGCCATTCCGTTCCGGCTGGTCCGGACGGCGAGCCCGACTGGACGGACCCTGTGAAACGGGATACGGTGACCCTGCCCGCCGGGATGGAGCTGGACTTGGGGGCGGTGGCCAAGGGCTACACCGGGGATCAGCTGGCAGAGCTGGCCCGGGGAAACGGCATCTCCTCTGCGCTTCTGAACCTGGGCCAGAGTACGATTGTGGCAGTGGGCTCCAAGCCGAACGGTTCCCCTTGGCGCGTTGGCGTCCGGGACCCGGCTGGAGAGGGATATTTTGCAGTTGTGGAGCTGGAGGATATGGCGATGGGCACCTCTGGAGGCTACCAGCGGTTTTTTGAGGAGGATGGGATCACCTACTGGCACATCCTGGACCCGGAAACCGCCGCACCTGCCCGCTCCGGTCTCAGCTCGGTGACGGTGGTCGCTCCCTCTGCCCTCACCTGCGACGGACTGTCCACCGCCCTGTTCGTTATGGGGTTGGAAAGAGGGGCGCAGTTCTGGCGGGACCACCCCGAGCTGGAATTTGAGGCCATTTTGGTGACGGAGGACGGCGAAATTTACTGTACCGCTGGGCTGACGGACCGCTTCTCCCTGGCGGAGGGGTACAAGGACCGGGAGGTGACCGTGCTGGAATGAAAAGTAAGATGATTTTGCTGCTCCTATTAGGAGCAGCGGCCGCCTCTGCCCTATTCCTGTGGCGTAAAGATCGGGAAGTACAGTCCCCTATAGCCCGAATTACCCGGGACGGCGTTTTACTGGAGGAGATCGCGCTGGACAAAGTGGAACAGCCCTACACTCTGGATGTGACGGACAGGAGCGGGAGCAATACCCTCTTAGTGGAACGGGGGCGTATCCGAGTGTCAGAGGCCGACTGCCCCGATCAGATTTGCATAAAACAGGGGTTTATTGGGGACAGCACTGTCCCTATTGTCTGCCTGCCCCACAAATTGATGATTGAAATTATAGATGGCGGGGGCGGGCTGGATGGCGGGACCGGTTAATGGGACGGGGCGAATGACTCGGCTGGCTCTGCTCACCGCCATCGCCCTGACGATTTTTATGGCGGAGGCCCAGATACCCGCGCTGACTACCATTCCGGGGGTCAAGCTGGGACTGGCGAACATTGTCACGGTTTATGCCGTGTTTGCTCTGGGGCCGGGGGACGCCCTGATGGTGCTCTCCGCCCGGGTGTTTCTGGGGGCGGTGTTCTCCGGGCAGATGATAACTCTCGTTTACAGCGCCGCCGGAGGGCTGCTGAGCTGGTGCGTCCTGTGCCTGCTGAAAAAGCTGCTCACCGGGGAGCAGCTTTGGCTGGCCAGCCCGGTTGCCGCCGTATTTCATAATTTGGGCCAGCTCCTCGCCGCCGCCGCCGTTATGCGCACCTGGGCGGTGATGGCCTACCTGCCCTATTTGGTAATTGCCGCCGTGATTGCCGGGCTGTTTACCGGAATTGCCGCCCAGGCTCTGCTGAAACGGCTGAACAAAATACAAAAATAGCGGACCGCTGTGTGGGCGGTCCGCTGTTTTGTC
>JAAWIE010000175.1 GCA_022796195.1 Lawsonibacter sp.
AAGTAATGATGATAAAATAGAAACTTTTTACACTGAAACAGACCCGTCAGTTGATTGGATATCTGATAATGAGAAACAAAAACACTTAGGCGATTACTACCAAAATTCTAAAGATTATAAAACTTATATCTATTCTTATGAAGATGGGAATTTTTTCTTTAAGGAAAAAGAAGTTTCAACTATAATTTTTGAACCTTCTACATCTCATAGAAATATCTTTTTAAAAAGGCCAAATGAATACAACGAAAATGACTTGTGGAAAATAAATAACATAGATGATAAAGAATTATTTAAGAATGCAAAGATTGGAGATTTCTTCAAATGCATTAAAAAGAATAATTTGTTCCAGGAAAATGATTGGAAAAAAATTGAAAATGAATTGTCTATTAAAGCAAATCTTTATTCTTCAGCAGGAATAAAGATTTCATCAGATGATTTACTATCTAATATCCAATATTGTTCTACTGGGCTATATAATGGCTATAGTTTACTTGGGTTTAACAAATATTTTACTGTTAATGGCACAACTAAAAATTATTCGGATATTGCAGTCGATATTGATCTTCCAGATAAATTTAAAGTTATATCAGCCTATCTCAGTTTATTTCACACTCCTGTATATTGGAACTATTTTGATGAAAATTTAAATTCTATAAAGGAAAATTATGGATACTCAAGAAATTTGAAATTATATAAAGTAAAGAACGAAAATAATTTTAAATTATTTATGGCATTTGCAAATGAGTATAGATACGAATTTAACAAATCAGATTTAGAGGAAATAGTAAATGCATTTAAATCAACTAGCTATACACCAGACAATCATAATGGAAACACAATCATTAGAAAAGATACTATAAATTTAAAATCATTTCTTAATGAGTATGGCAAAACTAAATTGGTAGTACGAAGTGGGAATAATATTCCCTCTTCTGATAAAGAGATAACTGAACAAACTGGAATGGGAAAGGTAATAGTAAATATTTTAGGATATATTGATATGAAGGAGGGATAATATGTTTAAAATTGATGTAGAGGATAAGACAACAATACGATGTACGAGAGGAGATACAGGAAATATTGTTGTCAGAAAAAAAAGAAAAGATGGGAGTTGCGAACCATTTTATGCAGGAGATATCGTAATTTTCTCAATAAAAGAAAATTTTGGTGACAGTGATGCTGTTTTGAGAAAAGAAAAAAGAGTAACTGAAGATACTGACTCAGTTACTTTTAATTTGACAAAAAAAGATACAACAATTGGTGATTTAATAGCTGCTCCAACTAAATATCAATATGATATTTCCGTCAATGAAGATACTACTATATTAGGATATGATGATGAAACAGGAGCAAAATTCTTTATATTATACCCAGAGGGGAGCAATGACGAATAATGATTAATATTGAGTTAGATACCACTGCTGTAGATTTAGATGCTGAAATAGAAACAAACACGATAGAATTAGATGCAGAGTTGACGTATCGAGGAGAAAAAGGGCCAATTGGTAAGACACCAGATATCCAAATTGGTGAAGTAGAAACTATAGAAGAAAATGAAGATGCAACTGTAATAAGAAGAGGTACAGTAGATGAACCTATATTAGATTTTAAATTACCAAGAGGAAAATCAGGTATTCAAGGGCCACAAGGACCTGTTGGAACTAGTGGAGTATATTGTGGTGAGAAAGAACCTATTGACGATGAATATAAGGTATGGATAATCCCAGATGGAATGCCATCTGAATATATAACGGACGAAGAATTCATAGAAAAGGTAAATAGAGCTGAAGAGGCAAGTTATAGTCTAGAATCGAATGCTAGATATGCAAGAGAACAAGGAGATTATAGTAAAAGTATAGCAAATTCGATTTTGGAAGCAAAAGCAGAAGGACAATTTGATGGTGCTACTTTCACACCTAGTGTTGATTCTAAAGGAAATCTAAGTTGGAACAACAACAAAGGATTAGTAAATCCAGAAGATAAAAATATTAGAGGACCGCAGGGACCTGTTGGACCACAAGGAGAACCCTTCAGAATTAGAAAAACTTATGAAAGTATAGAATTAATGAACGACGATTTTGAAAATATGAGTATCGGTGATTATGTAATGATAGCTACTTCAGTTAATCTTGAAGATAATGCCAAATTATACGTTAAATCAGAAGATTCATGGATATTCATTACTGATTTTTCTGGAGCTACAGGAATTCAAGGAGAACAAGGTATTCAAGGTATTCAAGGTATTCAAGGACCGCAAGGACCAAAACCTGTTAGAGGAGTTGATTATTTTACAGAAAATGATATTTCTTCTATGGTCAAAAGTATAACAGATAATTCTAATTCAGAATTTAATCGGAATGTAGCAACTGCTCAAGAAAATTTTAATAAAAATGTATCTGCAAAGGTTTCAGAATTCAATGATAATGCAATTCAAAAGGTTCAAAGTTTTAACGATAGTGTAGACAAATTACAAAGTAACATAAATGAAAATTCTCTAGCTATCAAAGAAATATTTAATAGTTTACCCACAAATATAGCAAAAGGAAAAGAAATTTACATAAATGATGCAATAAATAGAAAAGTAAAAAGTTTAAAAATATATGGCAAATGTGAACAAAAAACAACTAATGGTTATCAATTGTTTGATGAGAGCAAATTACCATCTAAAACACAAAATGGGACAATACTTATAAATAATGAGGGTGGTAGCTTTACTATTAAAGGTAATGATATTTTGAGTGATAATTTCAGCTATAGTTATGCATATTCTCACGAGGAAACAATCAAATTATTAAAAGCCGGTAACATAGCTATTTCCGACGATGGCGTCGTTGGACAAACTACTGTTCCTTATTACTTCGTACAATTAAGAAATAATAATGGTCAAATATTTGAGATATCAAATAGGATTACTAATTCATATAGCAAAACTATTACACAAGAAATGCTTGATGAT
>JAAWIE010000165.1 GCA_022796195.1 Lawsonibacter sp.
CTTGGCGTACTGTGCGTCCAGGGCGGCATACCGGGCATCAGGCAGACGGCCCAGGGCGTATGCCTCAGAGAGCTTTTGTCAAGGATAAATTATCATACATTATTTCCCTTCATTTCCTCCCGCTCCGGCAGCAGGGCCGATAGAAGTGAAGGGAAAATGGAAAGCCACTATGCGGCGCAGTTCAGCCATGATCTCTATCGCGAGCAAACAACAGCCCGGGACTCTTAACTCAAGGGTTTATACAGTGATAACTAATTGGAACTTCTCAGGGGGTTCCAATTCTTTTATAATAGGGGCAAAGGAGGAGATTCCGATGCAGAGCATTCCTGTTTATCTGCTGGCCGCGCTGGCCAGCCTGTGTCTGTTCGGATGCGGCGGACGGACAGCGGCGTCTGAGGATATTCCGCCGCCAGCCATATCTGAAACTGAGGAGGAGTCCGCCGTGACAGTCAACACCAAAATTACGGATGTGATAGCTGACCCGGTTTTCGGGGACTATGGCCGCTTGCTCTTCCCAGTGCAGGACGATTACTACAGGGGCGAGACGCTGGGAGAGCTGAGCCTCACCTACTACAGCCACATTGACCCGGACAAAACGGTGGAGATTGTCAACAGCCTGAAAGCCCGCGCCGGAGCCGGGGAAAACCTTTTTTACGATATCTACACCGACGCGGAGAAAGCCGCTGACCCGGCCAAGGCGGACACCGGCCTGTTTTTCTTCAAAGGGGAGGAGGGCGCGCCTTTCGCTATCTGCAATGCTGGTGGGGCTTTTGCCTATGTGGGGGCCATGCATGACAGCTTTCCCCACGCGCTGGAGCTGTCCAAGCGGGGATACAACGCCTTCGCTCTGATCTACCGTCCCGGGGCCCAGACGGCCTGTGAGGACCTGGCCCGGGCTATCAGCTTTGTGTTCGCCAACGGGTCGGAGCTGGGCGTGTCCACCGACTGCTACTCCCTGTGGGGCGGCTCGGCGGGGGCGCGGATGGCGGCCTATCTGGGCTCCTTGGGCCCGGCGGCCTTCGGCGGGGACGACCTGCCCCGGCCCGGTACGGTGGTCATGCAGTACACCGGACACAGTGAGTACAACCCCAACGGGGAGCCGCCCACCTTCGCCTGCGTGGGGGACAGCGACGGCATTGCCAGCTGGCGGACCATGGAGCGGCGGATTGAGGCGCTGTCCGCCATGGGGGTGGACACCGAGTTCCACCACTACCCCGGCCTGGGACACGGCTTCGGCCTGGGGACCGGGACGGCGGCGGAGGGCTGGTTTGATGATGCGGTTGCATTTTGGGAAAAACAAATCAATCCCTAAAAGGAGTGTCAACTATGAACAACTTTATCTTTGAGAACAGCACCAAGGTGATCTTCGGCAAAGGCTGCGTGAAGGAGTTCCTGGCCAGTCTGGTGGACGGCTTCGGCGACACCGTCATGCTGGCCTACGGCGGCGGCTCCATCAAGAAAAACGGCGTCTACGACCAGATCATGGAGACTCTGGTGAAGGCCGGGAAAAACGTGGTGGAATTTTCCGGGATCATGCCCAACCCTACCTACGCCAAAGTGCAGGAGGGAGCAAAGCTGGCCCGGGACAACCGGGTTGGCGGCATCCTGGCGGTGGGCGGCGGCTCGGTGATGGACTGCTGCAAGGCGGTGTCCCTGGCCGCGGTCTATAAGGGGGACATCTGGACCGACTTCTGGGCCAAGCCCGGCGTCATTGACTTCGACCCCCTCCCCCTGGGGATGGTGGTCACGGTGGCCGGCACCGGCAGTGAGTGCAACGGCGGCGCGGTCATTACCAATGAGGAGCTGAAGGTGAAAACCGGTCGGGACTATCCCAGGTGCAACGCCCGCTTCGCCCTCATGGACCCCACCTACACCTTTACTGTGCCCAAGTCCCAGATGATCTCCGGGGGGTTTGACACCCTCAGCCACATCATGGAGATTTATTTCAGCGGCCCGGACGCGGAAAACGTCTCCGACGATCTGGCCGAGGCCCTCATGCGGGGAACCATCCGGGACCTGCGAGCGGCGGTGCAAAATCCCGAGGATTACGACGCCCGGAGCAACCTTATGTGGGAATCCACCATGGCGGAGAACCGCATTCTTAAGCTGAACAAGCAGACCGACTTCCAGTGCCACATGATGGAGCATCAGCTGGCAGCCTATGTGGACTGCAACCACGGCGCGGGGCTGGCCGTCCTGCACCCAGCCTACTACCGGGCCATCTGCGAGAAGGGAGCGGCCAAGTTCGCCCGCTTCGCCGCCCGGGTGTGGGGCATCTCCAACCAGGGCAAGAGCGAAAAGGCCCTGGCCCGGGCGGGCGTGGATGCTCTGACCGCGTTCATCCGGGAGCTGGGCCTGCCCTCCACCCTGCGGGAGCTGGGGGTCACCGAGGAAACATCTCTGGAGGAGATCGCCAACACCGTTCCCCTGGCCCCCGGCGGCTACGGCAAACTGACCCACAAGGATGTGCTGAACATTTTTAAGGAGTGCTTCTGATCGAAAAGCCTTTTCTCAATACAAGAAATACAAGGCGGTTAGTATTGTTAATACTAACCGCCTTTATATCAATTAGGAGCGAATGTTCCACTTATCTCTTTTATCATGTATTCAATATCATAATCATCTAAATTATATGATAAACTTGAGCCAACAGTATGAACCTCAGAAAATTCGCCATTTGCAGGTAAACGAACAGTAAGGGTTAAGGTAGTTTCGTTGTTTTCATCATAAGCATCATCTGATTCCGCTACCGTAAACAATTCAACTGAGCTTCCAAGTGTTGGAAGCGGAATTTCAAAAGTAATTTGAACATTGTTAAAACTGCCGCCCTGAACAGCATATGCGCTGATTGTAATATCTTGCAAACTACCAAAGTCAGTGCCGAGTATATTAAGGGCTCTAAGGTTTGATGTCTCAAAGCTTAATGATAGATAATCTTCAATATT
>JAAWIE010000166.1 GCA_022796195.1 Lawsonibacter sp.
CGAAGGTAACGGGCCAACAGCAGTGCCTGGATATAAGGGATCATCCCCCACGGGAGCTTTTCCCCCAGATAAGGATGGGTCAGTGTCTCCTTTTTCTTTTCCTGCCAATGTTTCAGAAATGTTTTTCGACCGCTGTCAGTCAGCAGTACCGCGCTGCTCTCCATATATTGAAAGTCCGCCGCCTTGACCTGGCGGTTGTTTATGAGGGTAAGCACAAAGCGGTCCGCCATACAGGGGCGCAGCTCCTCCATCAGGTCCAGCGCCAGGGAAGTGCGGCCCGGACGGTCCCGGTGCAGGAATCCCACATAGGAATCCAGCCCCACACTCTCCAGCGCGGAAGTGCAGTCATGGGCTAAAAGACTGTAGGCAAAGGAGAGCATGGCGTTGACCGCGTCCAGCGGAGGCCGGCGGCTGCGGCCCTGGAAGAAAAATGTCTCTTTATCCCCCAGAATCATCTCGTCAAAAACGCCGAAGTAGACGGAGGCTCCCACGCCCTCCAGGCCCCGCAATTCCTCCGGAGCGGTCACCTCCTTGACCTGAGACAGCAGCCCGTGGATTTGCTTGGAGGCGGAGGCCAGTTTTTCGCCGTTCACCCGCAGACCGTGGTCCCGCCGAGTGCGTTCGATGCTCCAGCGAGCATTGAACAGCTTGCCAAAAATCATGGCGCGGCTAATCTGGCAGCACTGGTCGGGGACATCCGCAGTTCGGTACTGTGTCCGGCGGAGCAGGACGTTCCCATTTCCCTCCCCGCACACCCGTGCCAGGAACTTCCCTCGGGGCGTACAGAATGCCAAGCCAATCTGACGCTGGGCGCAGGCTCCCATCAGTGCGGGGGATGCCCCGGCGTAGGAGAAGGTGATGATGTTCTGCAAGGTGTGCAGGGGATAGCGGGCAACGGCCTGTTTGTCCCGATTGGCCACCACGTTCTCCCCGTCCAGGGACAGGTAAATATCCTCCGAGAGGATGTAAAGGGTGTTGAGCAGATGTTTCATTTCAACTCCTCCATGGCGGCGGCCAGGTAGTCCGCGACCTTTTTGCGGTTCATCAGCCTTGGGAGGCACAGCTCCTTCAAAGAGCAGGCATTACAGGCCTTGGAGGGCTTCACTTTGGGGGTATATCGCCTTTTATACAGCTCGTGCATCTCTGTCAAATTATCCTGGACCTGGCTGCGCAGTTCTGGTGTAAATTGGACCACCGTCCGGCGGTGGGGCTCCCCATAGTAGAGAGCTCCCTTCGAGGCGGTACAGCAGAGCATCTCCTCCAGGCACATGGCCTGGGCGCAGAGTTGAAGCTCGTCCGCGTTGTTCGCCTTGGGCTTGCCCCGCTTGTACTCCACCGGATAGGGCTGCCACAGCCCCTCCCGGTTTTGAAGGGGAATCCCGGCGGAGTCCTTGTGAAACTCCACCACGTCGCACTGCCCAGAAATACCCAGTTCCGCCGAATGGATAGCTAATCCACGGACAATCAGGCAGTCTCCCCGGCTCTCCCGAAAACCCTGGTCGTGGACGTGCTCGTGCATGAGATGACCGTCCACCGTGCGGTAATTTTCCGCCCACTGATTTTCAATATGGATCAGCGCCCACTGCCGGCGGCAGAAGGCAAAGTGCTGCAAGCCGGACAGCTGGAGCCAATCCTCTTCAGGCCAGCTCATCCCATGCGCCGGCAGGTAACGCCGACCGGCAGGGAAGACTCATCCACCATGACCCGGTAGTCCTGATAGCAGCGAGCAGGGGCGGGATCGTCCTTGTCTGTACGCTCCACTTTCACTGATTCAAATAGTTTCCAAGCAGGAGCGCAGCCCAGTTCACAATCGTGCTTGAAGATAATCAGCTCCCGTACCGCCATCTTGCCTCGGGCAGCGGAGCGGTCATGTTCAAACATATTGAGGATCGCCTGCCACAGCAGCTCCAGGTCCTCCTCGGAGAATCCGGTGGTCTTGCGGGCCAGATTGGCGGAGACATAGCCCTCACAGCGGTAGAGGCCGTAGGGGACAATGTACTTGCGGCCCATCTCGGTGCCCTTTTTCTCCGCGTCGGCCTCGGTGGTGATGGCCACACGGGTGATGGTCACCTCCTGGGGCATCACCGGCTCCACACTGCGGGCAAAGCCCAGCTGCACCGGGCCCCGAACCTGGCCACAGTTGAGCGCCGCCTTGACAAAGGTGGTCATGACTGCGCCGAAGGTACGAATGTCGTAGAAATTGGCGCACATCCAGTCCCGGATTTTCTCGTCCAGCTTGGGGTCGGCCTTTTTCCGCTCCTTTACGGTCTTGTCCGTCACATCCAGCGCGGCGTAGGCCGTGGCATCACTGCGGTTGAGGGGAACCCCATCCTTGATGTAAATCCGGTAACCCTCGGCGTCCTCCTTGACAGTCTCCACATAGTTGCGGATCTTCCGTTTCAGGCACACGTCAGTCACCAGCCCCAGGCCACTCTCCGGGTCAATCCGGGGCATGTTGCCCGCGTCAGGGTCGCCGTTGGGATTTCCGTTCTCCACATCAAACAAAATCACAAATTCGTAGCGGTTCTTGATAGGCTCAGGCATTGTTGTTCTCCTCCTTTTTCTGATAGCGGGCCTGGGTCTGATGGTAGTAACCCAGCTGGAACGCGCCCTGCTGCGGCAGACTCAGGCGGTCAGGAAATTCTTCTTCCAGTTTGGCCGTCAGCTCGGTCAGCTGTTTGCTGAAGGAGATGCTCCAGCCCTTGTCCAGCTTCCGCAAATGCTTCTGTGCCAGGTTGATTAAGGTGGGAAATACCCGGCTGGGTGTGGCGGAGGCGGAGTTGAAGTATTTATCCTTGATGGTTGTGTTGATGCCGGGATTGGCGGCGGACTGAATGGCCTCCAACACGGAGAACAGCCGCCCCAGGGTGTAAGGGATATTGGTGCTGTCCGGATTCAGGGACACGGTCAAGACCTCCTTTGGTATATCAGGATGGGGA
>JAAWIE010000183.1 GCA_022796195.1 Lawsonibacter sp.
GCAATATAATCAGCAGAATATGGATTAGCAAGTAATATATGAAATTCATCGATAAAAATCCAAGTGTGTTTTCCTAAGTGTTTGTTTCTTTTTAATCTATTCATTATATGTTCTAGTATAACTAGATAACCTGTTGTCTGTATGCTACGAGGTAATTCTGAAATATCAAAAGAAATAAATTTATTTTTTATTTCAACATTGGTTTTTTTTGAGAATATATCCATTCCACCTAAAACATATCTTTCTATTACTAAAGCTAAATTTTGGGCTTCTCTTTCTGGCTGTTTTTGTAATTGTTCATAAAACTTAATAAAGTCTGGTGCATATTTTTCATCAAAATTGTGTATTTGGTATTCTTCATATATATTTTTCGTACATCTATCAACTAATGTTTTCTGTTCTCCTGTTAATCCATTACTAGATACAATAGATTCTATAAATGCAAGTGCAAACTCTATTTTACTGTTTAATGCCTCCTCTGATTGTTCATACTGCAAAGAACTATCAAAAGGGTTAATATAGGTATTTGATGATGTACTTATATTTAATGTTTGTCCCTGAAATGCTTTAATAAGTGGAACATACTCTCCGTTGAGCATCAATTATTATCACTTCATCTTTTGGGTATCTCAATAAAACTTGCTCTATCATTAATTTTACAGAAAATGATTTTCCTGCTCCAGAAGTTGCAAGTATGCAACCATTACCATTAAGAAGTTTTTTCCTATCTGCAAATACTGGATTTTCAGATACTAAATTAATACCATAATAAATAGAATGTGGGTGCATTAAATCTTTGGCATTAAATGGAACATTAGTTGCTGTGCTTTCTGATGTTAGAGACCTTTGTATTTGTATGTTATTCCACCCAAAAGGGACTGTGTTTTGTATTCCTTCTAACTGTTGCCAGTCTAAGTTGTTTATTCCTATAACACATTCATCACCTATACTTTTTATTATTTTTGTTGCTTTATCTAATTCTTCCAAAGAACTAGCTTGAATACAAATAAGCATATTATTTGTAAATAACTTTTGTTTTTTCTTTTGCAAAGCATCTCTAAGTCCTTGTGCATCTCTTATAGAATCTTCTAACTTTTCATCTTTTACTGCCTCATAAGTATAATTGTTTTTATTTGCTTTTTTGATTTTTTCTAGTCTTTCTGTTTTCATTCCACTAATTTTTTTGTTTACCATTTTTATTACTTTTGCTGGGTTAGTAGGAGTTATATTCAAAGTAGTTATTATATTGCAATTTTCTATTGTTGTTATTCTGTTATAAAATCGTGGTGTTACAGAATGTGGCAATTTACTAACATATAATACTCTTAAATATTTCTTGTTTCCAATATTTATATAGTTTTTTTCTCTAAAACTAATATCTTCTTTAGGTGCTAGAACATCATAAATAGTTAGATTATTTTGTTTTGCATAATCTACAATATTATTTATTCTGTTATCTTCTTTAAGTCCTATATTAAAAATGTTATACAATGTAGTTAATCTTTCTTCTATACTGACTCGCCTAATTTTAGATTTTAATTCTTTAAATTTTTCTTCTGTTCTTAGTTGGTATTGTAAAAATACATCTTGTGCATCTTTAATATTATCTGCTTTAGTTGTTATTACAATTTGTCTAGTTTCACACAATATTTCTTCTTTATCTCCTAAACTATTTTCAATAAGTTCATTAAATTCCTTAGATATTCTAGTTTTGTTATTATTATAACTTTTTTCGTTATATATATATTGTTTTTTATAATTTTGTGTTTTTACTGGTGTTCCAGCACATATAACCTGTATGTGGTCGCTATAATTAAAAGAGTGTAAATATTCCACCCATTTTAAAAATATATTTTCTTGTTCAGTATAGTTAGCTTTAGAAAATGATATATCTTGATATTCAAAACATACAGAATAGTGTTCATCATCTAATTGTATAATTGAATTTTTTTCATTAAAATTTTGAAAAAAAACTCTCATCATTTGAGAGTTTGTTTTGGGTTTAGCAATTTTGTTTGATTGCCTTTTTTTTAACCATCTATTTATAGCAGTTTGCTTTTTGCTTTTCTCTTTTTTCTTAGTCTTTTTAAACAAGTTTTAAGCCTCCTTTTCATTTACCTAGAAGGTCTGGTATGTAATACCAGTTTCCTTCAACTAAATCTTTAAACATATTCGTATATGTTTCTTTACCTGTTTTAGGTTGAATTTTTAATTTTCGTTTATAAATTGTATATAAATCAACTCTTGTATCTAAAAGAAGGTGCTTGTTATTATAAACTCGCACCCACTTTGCATTATAAATTTCTAAATATTTTCTTAAAAAGGCTTTTTCAAAATCAGTTAATTTCATTATTATCTTTCTAGCAATTTTAAAAGAGCATCTTGTTGCTCTTGTGATAGATTTGATAATTTTTTTGTCAATTCATCTTCTTTATTGTTTACTATTTTTAATTCTTCTTTTACATTATATTTCTTCTTTGCCTTTTCAAGTAATTTTTCTTGTTTCTGTTTTTTCTTTAATTCCTTAATTTCTAATTTATTTTTCTTTAGATTAACTTTACTAACTTTATTTTTTACTTTTTTCTGGTGTAACTTTTCAAATTCTGTATCAGTCATATAGTGTATAGGTTTAGAGAATAAAAAGTAATGTCTAGCCCAAAATGGAAGTATTTTCTCTGCTGGTAGTTCGTGTATTTTTACAAAACCTATAAAACCTAAAACACCTGCAATAGCGATAACAATATAACTTGTAATTTCTTCCCCTATTCTATCTTTTAAAAGTAAATAAGTAGGTACTACTAATCCAACAATTAGAATAGCAAAAATCCATTGTCTAAAATTAAAAAAATATATTTTTTCTTTATAGTCTTTAAT
>JAAWIE010000025.1 GCA_022796195.1 Lawsonibacter sp.
AAACTGGTAGACATCCGGTAGACGGCCTGAAATGGGAAAAGCCTGGGAACCCCTGTGCCGCAGGGATTCCCAGGCTTTTTTGGTAGACATTTGGTAGACGTGGGTTTGTTTGGTGAACAGAGTGTTTCCATTTTGGCATTTTTAGTCCACAGACACAATGTCCCATTTCAGATTGGTGTTGCTGAAAGTGGCTTTACCAAACTATTCGTTAAAATATCCAAAGTGAGCAGTCACCTGTCGATGGATGACTGCCCGATAAATTTTAGATTACGGAACCTTCTTGCCAATCAAAAAACCGGCAACCGCACCAATCAAACATATTCCCGCAGGAATTAAAATGAATGTGGCAAAATACTGATTTTCAGCAAGTACACTCTCGGACACGACACCCAGGCTGTAAGTAATTAGTGCATAAATGTGCAACCCAATAGCAAACACACAGCCAAAGGCGGATATAAGCATTGGAATATACCGAATGGCTTTATGAGTCGCGTTTTTTGCGCATAACAACTGAGTCAATGCAAAAGCAATGAACAGAACAATACATAAAAAGGTACTCACATCATCACACTCCTTGTTAACTTTTGATTTATTGAGGCGATTATAGCACAAGACTCCTGCTATATCAATGCGCTTTTGTGGAAATCGCCAAAGTTATATCCCAGCAATACTTTCCTGAAAAGGGACGACACAATTCACACCTTGACAAAAAGGGATGGCTTCGATATAATGTGACAATCTGTCATGTGATGAGAGCGGTTGCTTCCGCATATATTTGGATCGAAGGAGTCCTGTCCATGAAGATTATTGACGCTCATCTCCACCTCTTCCCCTCGACCCCTGGAACCGATGCCATGGCGGAAGGTGTGGGCCACCAAAATTCCACCAGTCATCTGCGCCAGGTCTATTGTGAACTTGGCATGGTCCATGGAGTAGTTATGGGCAACCGCAGTTTGGAGCCGGATTACCATGACTATCCCGCCGATCTGTTCCACTATTGTGTTGGCCTGGACAGCGCCCTGATGGGGCGGGGAGAGAAGATTGTACCAGACTTGGCCGAAAAGGTAGCGGAAAATCTCAAGCGGGAGAGCTGCTGTGGCGTAAAGTTGTATCCGGGCTACAACCGGCTGTGGCTGTCTGATCCGGTCTATGAACCGGTGTATGAGTTGGCCGCCCGCTATGACAAGCCGGTAGCGGTTCATATGGGACTTACCGCCTTTCCAGGGGCCCACCTGAAATACTGTCATCCTCTGGCGCTGGACGAAGTGGCGGCGGATCACAAGCGTACCCGTTTTGTCATGTGCCATTTTGGAAATCCCTTTTTGGAGAGTGCCGCCGCAGTGGTAGAAAAGAACCCCAACGTAGCCGCCGATCTGTCCGGACTGCTGGAAGGCAGGGTGGACCTGGAGCGGTACTTTCAGGAGCAGGCGGGGTATTCCTCTTTACTTACCACGTGGTTGACTGCCATTGGTCAGTGGGATGACATTATGTACGGTACCGACTGGCCCATCGTTAATCTGGGGGAGTACATCCGCTTTATCCAGCGCTTGATTCCGGAGCGGCACTGGGAGAAGGTATTCTTCCACAACGCGAACCGGATTTATGGATTGGGGCTGTAAAGTCAAAAAGGACCCCCGAAGACGGTTGTTCTTCGGGGGTCCCAGTCATTTTTTTGTGACGGCCAAGAGGAGGCTTGGCCGTCATGCGGGAGAAATATGCACAGGGGGTCTTTCGACCATCCCTATCATAGCACAGTCAACCGCCTATTGCAAGAAAAGAACAGGTGTTTTTTAAGGAAAATTTGCTGTTTGTCGTATCGTGTCAGATAATAAACATAATTTCTAACATAATTTCTGACATAGCCTTGGTGCTTCGATTGATGTAAAATTTAGTCGAATTGAGGTGGTCCTATGGCAAACGACGCGCTGATCGTAACCATAAAGCGGCCCAAAGGGGAGGACGGGTACCGAACATTTTCCGTTCGGCTGCGGGAACCGGTGGTCAATCGGATGAACGATATATCCAGAGAGACGGGGCGCAGCCGCAATGAGCTGATCGGGCTGTTTCTGGAGTACGCATTGGAGCATTACACACTGGAACGAGGTGAAAACGATGTATGAACAAGAGGGTTACGCCGTCCCCGCCGGGCTTTACCACGCCGCAGTGGGGAAAATGGTGGTCGAACACATGGAGCGGGTACATCCTGCGGTGATCTCCCATGCCATGGAGAGCCAGGCGGTTCAGACGCTGGAGGCCATCCGCTGTATCTTGAATAATGACAGACTGGAGGACCGGGACTGCTGCAAACGAATTGAAGCTCTGGTCCAGCTGTTTTTCCAAGAGCTGGGGGTCCGCACCGGGCGGCACAGAGAGAATACATGAACTTCCGTCACTTTCTCCAAAAGAAAAGGGAAGAGAAAGGCAGTGTTTTGCAAAAAAACGCTGTCTTTTTTTTCGCGCTTATGGTATGATGTTCCACGAATTACTTGAGCATTGAAAAAGGAGAACGACTATGATTACCGTCACCGATTTGAGTTTGAATTACAGCGGCACGGCGCTGTTTTCCCATGTGGATCTGCAATTTCTGCGGGGCAACTGCTATGGCATTATCGGCGCCAACGGCGCAGGAAAGTCCACCTTTTTAAAAATCCTTTCCGGGGAGCTGGATTCTACTTCCGGCGAGGTGAACATCCTGCCGAACACCCGCATGTCGGTTCTGAAGCAGGATCAGAACGCCTACGACGCCTACAACGTGATGGACACCGTAATCATGGGCAACCAGCGGCTGTACGACATCGGCAAGGAGAAGGAGGCCCTCTACGCTAAAGAGGAGATGACCGACGAGGATGGAATGCTGGCCTGCCAGTTGGAGGAGGAGTACGCTGAGCTGGGGGGCTGGGAGGCGGAGAGCGACGCCAGCCGCATCCTCCAGGGTTTGGGCATCGGCACGGAGCTGCACTACAACGATATGGCTACCTTGGACGCCCGCCTCAAAGTGAAAGTATTGCTGGCCCAGGCGCTGTTTGGCAATCCGGACCTGTTGATGATGGACGAGCCAACCAACAACCTGGATATCGACGCTGTTAATTGGCTGGAGGACTTTTTGCTGGACTTTGAGGGCACTGTGATTGTGGTATCCCACGACCGCCACTTCCTGAATACCGTTTGCACCCACATTGTAGACATTGACTATGGCAAGATCAAGATGTATGTGGGCAACTATGACTTCTGGTACGAGTCCTCCCAGCTGGTTCAGCAGCTGATTAAGAGCCAGAACAAGCGCAATGAGGAAAAGATTAAGGAACTTCAGGATTTTATCTCCCGGTTCTCCGCCAACAAGTCCAAGAGCAAGCAGGCCACCGCCCGGCGCAAGCTGCTGGATAAGCTCACGGTGGAGGAGATGCCCGCTTCCTCCCGCCGCTATCCCTGGGTGGGCTTCTCCCCTGACCGGGAGGTGGGCAAGGATATCCTCTTTGTCACCGATGTCAGCAAGACCATCGATGGAGTGAAAGTGCTGGACAAAGTCTCCTTTATCGTGGGCCACGACGAGAAAATTGCCTTTGTGGGGGACAACGAAAACGCCCACACCGCCCTGTTTAAGATTCTGGCGGGGGAGATGGAACCCGACGAGGGCAATGTGAAGTGGGGCCAGACCGCCACCTTCTCCTACTTCCCCAAGGACAACACGGCCTACTTCGCCGGCTGTGACGACAATTTGGTTCAGTGGCTGCGCCAGTTTTCCCCCGACCCCCAGGAGCAGTATCTCAGGGGCTTTCTAGGGCGGATGCTGTTCTCGGGCGACGAGGTGTACAAGGCGGTTAAGGTGCTCTCCGGCGGCGAGAAGGTGCGGTGTATGCTCTCCCGTATGATGCTGTCCGGGGCGAACGTTTTGATGCTGGACCAGCCCACCAACCACCTGGACCTGGAGTCCATTGCCGCTTTGAACAAGGGGCTGGAGGCGGTCAAGTGCAATGTGCTGGTGGCCTCCCACGATCACCAGCTGATTCAGACCGTCTGTAACCGGATCTTTGATTTTACTGCCGGTGGAAAGCTGATTGACCGGAAAATGTCTTACGACGACTATCTGGAGAGCCAGAAAGAGTCTTAATTTACACTGGGACAAAAACGACTCCCTCTGACGCGGTGCTTCCGCCGTCAGAGGGAGTTATAATTTGGCTTTGGGCAGGTTCCAATGGTAGTGGGCCGCCAGAACGCGGATGATCACCACCGACGCCATTCCAACCACCATGGCGTCCATCCGGTTTACGTGGTTCCACATTCCGGCGCACAGCATGGCCCCCACAAGGGATGCGCAGGCGTAAATGTGCTTGACGAAGATGTATGGGACCTCCTGGGCCAGCAGGTCCCGGATGACGCCGCCGCCCACACCGGTGAGCGTGCCCACAAAGACCAGCAGGTAGAACGTGGGAGCTGCGGCCTGGGAAAAAGCCAGCTCCACCCCGATTACCGTAAAAGCCCCCAGGCCGAGGGTGTCCATCCAGAAGAGCAGCTGATTGTAGAGCGTGGGGCTGTACATCAGCAGCCGGCGGACCCGGTGGGAGAAGAACACTGCCGAGGTGACCAGGGCCACCATGGCGGAAGTGGGGTCCCGAAAGGCCATAGGAGGAGTCACCCCCAGGATCAGGTCCCGGATGACCCCGCCGCCGGTGGCGGTGGTGAGGCCCAGGATGCACACCCCGAAGATGTCCATGCGCTTATTCAGGCCAATCATGGCCCCGGAGGCGGCGAAAGCAATCGTCCCCAGCAGATTTACGACAAAAATAAACATATCCATGGGGAGATTATAGCATAAAAATTGGTAAAGTCAACCGTATAATTGAGAGCTTTGCCGGAACAGCTCTTGAATCGCTTCTACCTTCTCGTCGTTTGACAGGATGTCATCATCCTCAAAGACGATGTACTCGATGTTCTCCAGCTGGTCTTTAAAGGTGTGGGTGACAACTTTGGCGAAACCGTCCAGGTCGAAACCGGTGATGTCAATTTTGATCTGACTTTTGCTGATATAGTCCGCGAAGTTTTTCCGAATAATGTCAAAGGTCATAGTTGTTTCTCCTGTTCTATTATTTTTCTATACTTTTGGGATACAAATAGGCTATATGAATATTACTCTATCTGTATCAAAATGTAAAGTATAAAATATACGGCGGGTGAAAATTGTGGCTAAGAAGTTTAAAGTTCCTGTAATTCCGGGAACCACACAGAAAAATATCCGATTTCCAAATGATATGATTGAGGAAATAGAACTCGCGATTCGAGGCAAAGGGGCCACTTTTTCTGCCTTTGTAATTGCGGCGACCAGATGGGCGCTGGACGACCTGAAGGAACAGGAGGAGAAAACGCCTCCCTGTTAAAGGTGTGCGCCCAGAGGATAGTCGGATGGATTTGCACATTTCCACTTGAAAAGTTCGGGCGGCTGTAGTATTCTGAAATCAGCAAACTGTTTCAGGAGGTAATTTGAACATGCGCTCTGATGTTGTGAAAAAAGGAATTCCCGCCGCCCCCAACCGTTCGCTGCTCTACGCCTTGGGCTACACCAAGGAGGAGCTGGAACGTCCGATGATCGGTGTGGTTTGCTCCTACAATGAAATTGTCCCCGGCCACATGAATCTGGACAAGATTGCCGAGGCGGTAAAAGCCGGTATCCGGGCCGCCGGCGGCACGCCGGTGGAGTTTCCCGCCATTGCCGTGTGCGACGGCATCGCCATGGGCCATGTGGGCATGAAGTACTCTTTGGTGACCCGGGACCTGATTGCCGACTCGACCGAGGCCATGGCCATGGCCCACCAGTTTGACGGGCTGGTGATGATCCCCAACTGTGACAAAAACGTCCCCGGCCTGCTGATGGCGGCGGCCCGGGTGAATATCCCCACGATTTTTGTTTCTGGCGGGCCCATGCTGGCCGGAACCCTGAACGACGGCCGGCGGACCTGCCTGTCCCACATGTTCGAGGCGGTGGGCGGCTACTATGCCAGCAAGCTGGACGAAGCCGGGGTGGAGGAGTATGAGAACAGCGCCTGTCCCACCTGCGGCTCCTGTTCCGGGATGTACACCGCCAACTCTATGAATTGCCTCACCGAGGCCATCGGCATGGGGCTGGGAGGCAACGGCACCATACCAGCTGTCCACTCCGCCCGCCTGCGGCTTGCCAAGCATGCCGGGATGAAGATTATGGAACTGGTGGAAAAGGACATCCGTCCCCGGGATATCATGACCGAAGCCGCGTTCCACAATGCTGAGACCATCGATATGGCCTTGGGCTGTTCCACCAACACCATGCTCCATCTGCCCGCCATCGCCCACGAGTGCGGGATTGAACTGTCCTTCGATAAGGCCAATGAGATTTCCGCCCGGACCCCCAACCTGTGCCACTTGGCCCCCGCCGGAGACACCTATATGGAGGACCTGGACCGGGCGGGCGGCGTCTACGCCGTAATGGCTGAGCTGGCTCAGGCGGGACTTTTGGATACCTCCCTGCTCACCTGCACTGGCCGGACCGTGGCAGAAAATCTGGAGGGCGTAGTCAACCGCAACCCGGAGATTATCCGGCCTATGGATAACCCCTATTCCAAAACCGGCGGCATTGCCGTCCTCAAAGGAAACCTGGCCCCCGACGGCTGTGTTGTGAAGCAGTCCGCCGTGGCCCCCGAGATGATGGTCCACGAGGGTCCCGCACGGGTGTTTAACTCGGAGGAGGAGGCGATTTCTGCCATCTACGCCGGGAAAATTGTGGCGGGAGACGTGGTGGTCATCCGCTATGAGGGGCCCAAGGGCGGGCCTGGTATGCGGGAGATGCTCAACCCCACCTCGGCCATTGCGGGCATGGGTCTGGATAAGGATGTGGCCCTCATTACCGACGGCCGCTTCTCTGGCGCGACCCGGGGAGCCTCCATCGGCCACGTCTCCCCGGAGGCGGCCTCCGGCGGGCCCATCGGGCTGGTGGAGGAGGGAGACATCATTGCTATTGATATCCCCTCCCGCAAGATTCTGCTCAAGGTGTCCGAGCAGACCCTTGCCGACCGAAAAGCCAAATGGGTGTGCCCGGAACCCAAAATCAAAACCGGTTATCTGGCCCGTTACGCAAAAATGGTATCCTCCGCCGACAAGGGCGCAATTTTAGAATGACATGGGACCTTCCCTCGCAGACCGCTCCATTGGGGCGGTCTTTTTTTGTGGAAAATGTAAAGTATGCTTGACACAAAATGTAAAGCATGCTATACTACAAATAGTAAAGCGAGCTTTACATCCTGAAAGGAGGTGGTCCGGTGACCAACCGAATCGCGCAGCTGCGCAAAGAACGGCGGATCTCCCAGGCGGAACTGGCCGACGGGGTGGACGTTACCCGGCAGACCATTATTTCGCTGGAAAACGGACGGTACAACGCCTCTTTGCTGCTGGCCCACAAAATTGCAAGGTATTTCGGGATGACCATTGAGGAAGTGTTTTTGTTTGAGGAGGAGGAGCTATGATAGGAAAAAACAGACCACTGAAGGATGACCTGATGCAATGCCTGTGTATGCTGGCTGTTGGATTGGGCAACTATTCACCCTTCATCCCAGAAAGAATGAAAAACTTTTTGGGCCCGATCCTGCTTGTGTTTCTCATCATTATGCTGGTGGCCGCTCTGGGCCTGGAGCAGCAGCGTCGTGATCTGCCCCCAGAGGAAAAACGGGACCTGGAACGGGAAAGCCGGGATGAGCGCAGTCTAATGATCCAGGCGAAAGCGGCCCTGTTCTGCCAGAAGGTAGAGGACTGGGGGCTGATACTGCTATTCGCTTTGTTTGCGTTGGTCTTGGATATGCGTGAGAAGGCATACATGATCTATTGGTTTCTATTCCTACGCTTTTGTTTGTACGCTGCTGCCCGGTGGTGGATGAACCGGAACTATTAGGGAGGGGATGAAATGAAGAAATCACAGAGAATACCGAGAAAATGGGACTGGTACACATGCGCTATGTTTGTGCTGACGGGGATTGCGCTGATTCCGACCCCGTGGAACGAAGCCTCGTCGAATCTGATTGCCATTGGGGTAGGGCTTTTCATTGGCTGTATGCTTCAATGGCAAAGCTACCGGAGTCTGCCCGATGAGGCCCAGAAGCGGACTGGCCGGGAGGTACGGGATGAACGGAACCAAATGCTTCGGGACCGGACCGGCTGGCTTTGCTGGCAGGCAGAGAGCCTGCTGTTTGGTCCGGTTGCGGTAATTGTGATTGCTTTGACAAAGCATAACGAAGTGGTCTTTCTGATTTTAGGTGTCCTTATCCTCAGGCCGTTGACGGAGTGGGCGGTTTACTGGTGGCTGGGCCGGAAATATTAAAGATTTGAGGTGTTGATGATGAAACAATGGTGGAAACAAGCGACGACATGTTTGAGGTTCCTGGCTTCCTGGTACTGGACGCTATCTTCGACATGATGAGCCTTGGCCGATGGAACAAAAAGCTGTGAGCCGGCGGCTGGAGCTGGCGGTTACCCCGGAACTGGCGGGAATTCGGGTGGACACGCTGCTGAAAAAGCATATGGGTCTGTCCGGGACGGTGGTGCGGCGGATCAAGTGGCTGGAGGACGGAATTTTGGTAGATGGCGTCCGGGTAAACACCCGGTTCTGTCCGGCGGCGGGGCAGGTACTGTCGGTGCGGCTGTCCGACTCGGAGCGCAGCAGCGGCGTTGTCCCTGCCCCGGGGCCGCTGGACATTGTATACGAAGACGAGGACCTCATTGTTTTGAACAAGGCCCCAGGGGTGTCCGTCCACCCGGGGCCGGGGCACTTTGACGATACGTTGGGTAATTTCCTGATTTATTATTACGAAGTGTCGGGGCAAGCGGCGGATTTTCATCCCGTCCACCGGCTGGATCGGGGGACCAGCGGCCTGCTGGTCTGCGCCAAACACCCCCACGCTCAGGAGGTACTGAAAAACCAGCTTCATACCCCGGACTTTCTCCGGATCTACCTGGCGGTGTGCGAGGGTGTTCCAGAGCTGGCCGCCGGAGTGGTGGAGGCCCCTCTTGGCCCCAAACCGGGCTCCCTCATGGAGCAGATGGTCTGCCCGGATGGAAAGCCCGCCCGGACCCGCTACCAGGTTTTGAAGGTCCACAAGGGCCGGTCCTTACTCCGCCTGGAGCTGGACACCGGTCGCACCCACCAGATTCGAGTTCACATGGCTCATCTGGGGGTCCCGCTCTCCGGGGACTTCCTCTATGGCACGGAGGACAAGGCGTTGATCCCCCGCCCCGCCCTCCACTCCTGGGAACTGTCCTTCTGCCATCCCCTCGCCGGTGGGAAACAGACCTTCTCTGTCCCCCTGCCGGAGGATATGGCCCGGCTATTCCGGTAAGTTTGGGTCAAAATGCAACAAAATCCGGTCCTTTTCTCATTTATATATTGACACTATTTGCCAAAAGGAATATAATTAAAATAAACATTTGTTTTAGCCGCTGTTTGAACCATGAGCATGCACCACAGGAAGAGACACGCCGCTTGGCCCGGATGCGCAGAGGGGGATACACATGATCAAAAAGAAGCTGAGGGGTGAGTCTGCTTTTGACTGGTACTGCATGGCGGGGCTGATGGCAGTGGAACTGCTGATGTCCTTTACTTCGCTGGGCTACATCCACATCCCGCCCATCTCGATTACTATCGTGTACCTGCCCATTCTGGTAGCGGGATGTCTGCTTGGTCCGGGGCAGTCTGTGGCCCTGGGGTTTGTATTTGGGCTGACCAGTATGTATAAGGCATCCGCGTCCTATGTGCTGCCGGCGGACGCGGTCTTTTCCCCATTTTTGAGCGGCGCACCGGTCAACAGTCTTTTGCTGAGTGTGGGGACAAGGCTCCTGTTCGGACTGGCCATCGGAGCCGCGTTTTATGCGGCCAAAAAGAGCGGACGGTACCGGCTGTGGTTTGGCGCAATTTCTATTTTTGCACCCAAGGTACATTCCTTGATTGTCTATACCGCAATGGGGTTCCTGTTTCCGGAGCTGGGGTACCGGTACAGCTCCGCGCTTCATTGGGATATGGATGACCTGATTTATTCCTCCGTCTGTGTCGTAACGGTGGAGGCGCTGTGGGCCATGTATCACAGCGAACTTGTACAGAACATTAAGTTTTGCATTGACCAGTCTATCTATGATCCCTACGCCCCCGAGAGTTTGAGCTGGTTCTTTGCCGCGTTTGAGTTTTTTATCCTGGGTACTGCGGTTTTTGTGGTGGATTATTTCTCCCAAAGGGAGTCCTATATGTTGGAACGGCACGGCATTCTGGTATCGGAAACGATTGCCGCCGACCTGGTGAATCTGCAAGTGCAGTTTTTGATTGCTTCGCTGGCCTTGAACGCGCTTTCGGTTATTCTGCTGATTTCTACCTACAAATATATGGCGTATAAAAAATATCGGGGAGAGATGGACGAGCTGACCGGCGTTATGGGGCGGAGGATGTTTTTGTATCACTGTGAGAAGGCCCAAAAGGCTGCCGGGGCAGACTCAACGCAAGTGGGCTGGTTTTTGTTTGTGGATGCGGATTATTTTAAGGAAGTCAACGACAGTTTGGGACATCCTGCCGGAGATCAGGTGTTAAAGGCGATTGCCGCAAATCTGCAAACGGTTTTTGGCGGCGATGGCGCGGTGGGACGGCTGGGCGGCGATGAGTTTGCCGTCATCCTGGAGAAACCGCTGCTTCCGGAGGAGCTGAGCCGGAAACTGGAGTGTTTCCTCGCGGCAGTGGGCAAGACGCTGGCGGATCGAACGATAAGCTGTAGTATAGGGGCATATCAGTTTGCCTATCCTCAGAAGGTGTCCCATCTGCTGGAGGAGACAGACCGTATTTTGTATCAAGCAAAGGAAAAGGGGCGGGCCTGCTATGTGATGCGGGCCTGTCAGGAGGCGTAGCCCTTTGTGCATATTGTCAGTTTTAAAAGATGGGGACAAAAAATATCTGGAAATCTTGTCCCCTCCGTGATACAATAGTAGGTGTAAAAAATTTTGCCGCAGGAGGAAATGCTATTATGTCTTATCGTGATATTTATGAAGCCTGGCTGGCCAGCCCCATCCTGTCCCCGGAAGAGATTGCCGAACTGGAGGCCATCAAGTCTGACGAGAAGGAGATCGAATCCCGTTTCTTCGATCAGCTGTCCTTCGGCACGGCGGGCCTTCGGGGCACCATGGGAATGGGCACTTACCGGATGAATATTTACACCGTGCGCCACGCCACCCAGGCATTTGCCCAGGTGATTTTAGCTGAGGGGCCCGAAGCCGTCAAGCGGGGGGTAGCCGTGTGCTGCGACTGCCGCAACCACTCCGATGAGTTCGCCCGGGCGGCGGCGCAGGTCTTGGCCTGCAACGGCATCCCGGTGCGTCTGTTTGATGCGCTGCGTCCCACACCTGAGCTGTCCTTTGCCATCCGGGAGTATGGCTGCATTGCGGGCATCAATGTCACCGCCAGCCATAACCCCAAGGAATACAATGGCTATAAGGTCTATTGGGAGGACGGCGCCCAGCTGCCCCCCCAGCACGCCGATGAGGTGGCTAAGATCATGCGGGAAATGGACGTGCTCACTGGACCTGCGCTGAGCTGTGCCGCCCCTGCCCCCATCACCATGATGGGCCAGGAGACCGACGAGAAGTTTTTAGCCAATGTGATGGCGCAGGTTAACGACAAGGCGGCGGTGGAAAAGGTGGCCGATACCTTCAAGATGGTGTATACCCCCTTCCACGGCACTGGCTACAAGCTCATCCCTGAAGCCCTGAAACAGCTGGGCATGAAGCATGTCATCTGCGTTCCAGAACAGATGGTGATTGACGGCAACTTCCCCACCGTGGTCTCCCCCAATCCGGAGAATCCAGAGGGCTTCGCCCTGGCGGTGGAAATCGCCAAAAAGGAGGGGGCCGACTTTATCCTGGGTTCCGACCCGGATGCAGACCGTGTGGGCATCATGGTCAATACAGGCAACGGAGAGTTCAAGGTGCTGACCGGCAACCAGACCGGCGTGCTGCTGCTGGACTACCTCATCGGCGCGATGAAGCGGGTGGGCAAGATGCCCGAAAAGCCTGTGGCGCTGAAGACCATCGTTACCACCGAGATGGCCCGCAAGGTGGCCGAGGTCAACGGCTTGCAGTGCTTCGACACCTTCACTGGCTTTAAGTTCCTGGCCCAAAAGAAGGACCAGTTGGAGAGCTCCGGCGAGGGCAATGTGATTATGTCCTACGAGGAGAGCTATGGATACATGTTAGGCTCCTTTGTCCGGGATAAAGACGCCGTTACCGCTTCGGTTGCCCTGTCCGAGATGGCGGCATGGTATGCCGGCCAAGGGATGACCCTCTACGATGCTCTGCTGGCTCTGTATGGGAAATACGGTTTCTACAGTGAGCGGACCATGAATCTGGTCATGCCTGGTCTGGATGGCCTGAAGAAAATGGCCGAGCTGATGGCGAATTTGCGGGAGAAACCCCCGGTGGAAATCGCTGGCACGGCGGTGAAGGAGCAGAAGGACTATAAGGATGGCAGTGTGGTCTCGGTGGCCAGCGGGGACAAGTGTGTGATGGAACTGTCCGGTTCCAACGTTCTCCGCTACGAGATGGCCGACGGCACCAGCCTGATCGTCCGGCCCTCGGGCACCGAGCCCAAGGTTAAGGTCTACATCCTAGCCAATGGTTCTACTAAGGAGGAGTGCGATGCCAAGGTGGCCAAGTACGCCGCCTGGGCAGAGAGCCTGAACGGATAAAAAAGAGCCGCCCGTTTCAAAACGGGCGGCTTTCGTATGGGTCAGGATAAATCCGTGTGGGCCTTGGCCAGTTCCTGGGCAATGTTGAGGACGTGGTCACCGATGCGTTCAAAGTCGGTAAGCAGTTCCGAGTAGAGGATACAGGCGGCGTCAGAACAGGTGCCGTCCCGCATGCGGACCAGCTGGTCCCGGCGGAAATTGGTGGTCATGTCGTCAATTTTCTGTTCCAGCTGGGCGATCTGGGTCAGCCAATGCTGCCGCCCGCCCTCGCCGGAGAGCAGGGCGGACACAGCACGGATGGCGACGTCCCGCATCTGCCGGACTTCCTCCCGGGCGCGGTCGGAGAAGACGATGTCCTCATCCACCAGCATTCTGGTGTAGCCAGCCAAATTGTCAGCGTGGTCGCCGATCCGCTCGATGTTGCCGGAGATCGAAAAGAGGCAGCTGACAATTTTAGAGTCCCGCTCGTTGGTCTCAATGGTGATGAGCCGGGAGATATAGCGGGAAATCTCACGGTTTAAAAAGTCGATGTACAATTCTCGCTTTTCCACCCGCTCCAGGGGGACTATGTCCTTATCTAATACGGCCTTGAAGCTGGCGTCCACGTTTTGGCGGGCCATTTCCAGCATACGGTGCAGCTCGTTGCGCAGCTGGTCCACCACAATGGCGGATAAGCCCAAGCCGCCATCCTTGCCGCCAGCGGCGACAGGGGCGAGGTAGGCCAGACGCATATCCCGCTCACCCTCCTGGTCGGGGACGGGGGGTTCTGTGTCGGGCAGGATACGGGAGGCCAGCTTGGCCAGATAGTCGCCGAAGGGGAGCAGAAGCAGGGTGGTAGCCAGATTGAAGATGATGTGCATAACGGCGATTTGCGCCATAGGACCGGGGACGGTGGTTTCGATCAGCTCCGTCAGGGGGAAGATCATCACAATTATGGTAAAGAAGACCGTGCCGATAACGTTAAAGAGCAGATGAACGCAGGTGGCCCGCTTGGCGTCCCGGCTGGTGCCGAAGGAGGCTAGAACGGCGGTGATGCAGGTGCCGATATTTTGGCCGAACAGAACATAGACAGCGCCGGAGAATTCCACCACTCCGGCGGCGGCCAGGGTTTGCAGGATACCAACCGAGGCGGCGGAGGACTGAATTAGGGCGGTGAAAATCGCACCGAAGGCAATGCCTAAAATGGGGTTGGACAGGGTGACCATCAGGTTGACAAAGGCGGGGACCTCACGCAAGGGCTCCATAGCGGCGCTCATCATGTCCATACCGATGAACAGAATGCCTAGACCGGCTAAGAGCTGGCCAACATGCTGGAAGCTGGGTTTTTTGAAAAAAACCATCATGGATACACCAGCGAAAGCCACCAGCGGGGCCAGCGCACCCACGTCCAGTGCAATCAGCAGGCCGGTGGTGGTTTTGCCCACGTTTGCCCCCATGATGAGCCATACTGCTTGGTTCAGATTCATGATCCCGGCATTGACAAAGCCAACCACCATAACGGTGGTGGCGGAAGAGGACTGGACCGCAGCGGTAATCAGTGCGCCTACCAGAATACCCATGAAACGGTTGGCGGTCAGCCGTTCCAGAAAGGATTTCATCCGGTTGCCTGCCGCCGCTTCCAGACCGGAACTCATCATCTGCATTCCATGGAGAAACAGGGCCAGGCCGCCAAATACGCCCAAAAACTCTAAAACATCCATTTCTTGTCCCTTCTGCGGCCACCCGCTCTACCATTTTTGACAACTGTACCGAAATTATTCCATTTTTATTATACTGCCGCCCCCGGCCTGTGTCAACTAGGGCTTGTAAAGAAGGGCTGTCTTCCGAAGAAAAAGCCCCCTTATAAAGGGGGCGGCCGCCGCAAGGCGGTGACGGGGGAATTTGGATGGAACAGTTTCCGCAAGGGAAAGGAACGGCGGGCCCTTTTGCCTTATTGGACCAGATTGACCAGCGGTTCACCGGCCAAATATCGCCGCAGATTCTCCTGTGCCATCTCCACGCACCGGCGGCGGGTGATCTCCAGCCGCATTCCACCGGCCACATGGGGTGTGAGAAGAAGGTTGGGCACATCCCAGAGCGGGCTGTCCGGCGGAAGGGGTTCTGGGTCGGTGACGTCCAGCGCCGCACCCCACAGTTTTCCGCCGGTCATGGCTTGGGCAAGTGCCTCCTGATCCAGAACGGACCCCCGTCCGGCGCTGATGAGGATGGCGTCGTCCTTCATCAGAGCGATTCTGCTGCGATCCATCAGGCCCGCCGTCTGGGGGGAGTGGGGGAGGGTCAGGGCCACCACATCGGCCTTGGGCAGAAGAGAGTCCAGAGCATCCAGGGGGTATACTTGGTCAAAGCCTTCCACAGGGCCGTGGACGGTCCGCTTCAGGCCAATCGTCCACGCCCCCAGCCCCTGGCAGAGTCCGGCAAAGGCAGAGCCGATATTGCCCGCCCCCACCACCAGGATGGTGGCGTCCAGAAGGGTCCGCATGGGGCCTTCGTCGTTCCAGATGTGGGCCCGCTGGCTGTCGCGATAGGTGGGCAGGCGGCGGCAGAGGGCCAGCAGGCTGGCCAGCATATGTTCCGACACACTGCGGCTGTTGGAACCGCTGGAGGAGGTAAAGAGAATTCCTTCGGGCAGTTTTCCGGTATAGTCGTCTGTTCCAGCCCACATGGACTGAAACCACTTGAGGCAAACGGCCTGCCTCATGGTTTCCGGGCGGGGCCAGCCGAATATGACCGTGGCGGAGGCCAGCTGTTCCGGGGTAACGGTGCTGCTGCGGGCATAGACATGGACGGCGGCCGGGGCGATGGCTTCAAACTCCTCTGCTTCGCCCTCCTTCAGGGGGAGAAGATTCAATATATACTCAGGCATGGCGGTACTCCTTACATAGAATCGGGTAAATTGCAGTGGTCTCTCCATTATAAAGGCTTGCCGTCGCGGGGGCAAGAGGCGGTTTCCAAAAAAATACGGTTGAGTCCGGCGCCATCTTCGTGTTATACTGACAGAGTACGACGCTGGGAATCTTTCCCGAGGAAGCACGAATATAGAGAGCGAGGAAGAATATGACACTAAGACGCAGATCACTTGCGGCAGGGCTGACAGCCCTGGCGCTGACCGCGACGCTGGCCCCGGTTCGGGCGGTCAACACTACTTATCAGGATGTAGACAAGGGGATATGGTATGCCGCTCCGGTTGCATTCTGCCAGCAGCATGAGCTGATGGACGGTTTGTCCGGCGCGGCCTTTGCCCCGGATGGCCTGCTGACCCGAGCCGTCCTGGCCGAGGCCCTGTACCGTCTGGCGGGCAGTCCCGCACAGGAGGTGCAGGGACCGGGCTCCCAGGATATCCAGGAATCCTCCGAGGGAGAGCCTGGGGTGGACGAAGCATCGGCGCAGCCCTTCCCTGATGTGGGCTTGAACCACCCCAATCTGAACGCCATCCGCTGGGCCAAGGCCAACGGGGTGGTCAGCGGCTATGAGGATGGAACCTTCGGCCCCGAGGATCCCATCACCCGGGAGCAGATTGCCGCCCTTCTCTGGAACAATCAGGGCCGGCAGGAGGCGGGGGCCGCAGCCCCCTTTGCGGACTGGAACGCGGTGTCCCAGTGGGCCGCCGGTGCGGTGGAGTGGGCCTATGGGGTCAAATTGATGCAGGGTACGCCGGAGGGGAACTTTCTGCCCCAAGACAACACCAGCCGGGCCCAAGGCGCCGCTGTGATTATGAACTATGCCCAGATGTACTTTGGACTGCGCCCGGGCTACCAGCTTCCGGAGCCCAAGGCCATCGCCGGCAACCACTACTCCGCCGGTGCGTTTTCCCTGGATGAAAACGGATACCTCTCCTATCTGGCCGCCCCCTTTACCCGGGGCATTGACGTATCGGCCCACCAGAAAGAGGTGGACTGGCGGCGAGTGGCCGCCACCGGTATGGATTTCGCTATGATTCGGGCGGGCTATCGCGGCTATGGCAGCGGCCTGATTGTGAAGGACGCCTACTTCGACGCCAACATGCGGGGGGCGCTGTCCAACGGGATGCAGGTGGGCGTGTACTTCTTCTCCCAGGCGGTCACCCCCCGGGAGGCGGAAGAGGAGGCATACCAGCTTCTGGAGTGGATGAAGGGCTACAACATCACCTACCCGGTGGTCTTCGACTGGGAGGAACAGGATAAGGAGGAGTCCCGTACCCAGGGGGCGGACGGAAATACCGTTACTGCCTGCGCCCTGGCCTTCTGTAAGGTGATTCAGGACGCGGGTTATCTGCCCATGACCTACGGCAGTCCCAGAAAGGTATACAACGACGGGATTTTGCTGGAGTACCTCCAGGACTACCCCTTCTGGCTGGCCCACTATACCAAGAACACCGAACCCACCAGCTTTCGCTACAACTACCAGATGTGGCAGTACTCCAGCAGCGGGCAGGTGGACGGCATTGAGGGCAGAGTGGACCTGAACATCTGTCTGGCCGACTGGTCCGACTGGCAGGCGGCAGAGCGGCCCTGGTGGATCGGCCCGGTGTAAGAACCGCCGGTTTCCGTCCTGTGCAACCAGCGGTTGCGGAAACTTCCAGCCTGCACTGGTGGACCGCAACCGCTTTTTTTGATACCCTGGGTTTGCCGGAAAGGAGGCGTTTTGAATGAAATTCAACGAAAAGATCGCGTATTACCGCCGGAACAGAAAGCTGTCTCAGGAGGAGCTTGCCGCCCGGGTTGGAGTGTCCCGCCAGGCTGTCAGTAAATGGGAATTGGGCGAGGCATCGCCAGAGGTCGGAAAGCTGCTGGCTCTGGCCAAAGCCTTCGGTGTGACCACCGACCACCTTCTAAGTGAGGAAGAACCAAAGCCTGCGGCCCCGTGGCCCCCGGACCAGAGCCGGAATACACAGTCCGCACCGGGGGCAAGCCTTCCCGGTGTGATTGGCCGAATGGCTAACCGGTGGGGCTGGCTGGCCGGAATTTATATCGCCCTCCAGGGAGTGGGAGCAGTCGTGTTCGGAGCTGCGGGGCGGTTTATCATTTCTAACTTTTTCCAGGAAGTGGGCTATATCGGCTTTGGCGGCGGAGATTACATGGTTCTTGATGATGGCAGTGTAGTAAATTGGTCCGGGGGCTTTTCCGGGTTCCAGTCGGCTCTGTTAGCCATTCCTACAATTGCCCTTGTTATAGGCATTATCATGATTCTGGGCGGGCTGAGTCTGGCGTTTGTCCTGTGGAAAAACGGGAAAAAGAGAGGGTAATCGTTCACTTGGCACGGTAAGCGGTGTGCCAGAAATTCCGACGGCCGCAGGAATTTTGGGCGCGGGAAAAGAAAACCGCCCGCCGTTTGGGTGGCGGGCGGTTTTGCTGGATGGTGCGGCATGGATTTTGTTTCGCCTCTTATTTGGCTTCCGAAAAGGATTCTTTCCCTACGCCGCACAGAGGACAGACAAAATCGGGGGGCAGGTCCGCAAAGCGGGTGCCCGGTTCGATTCCGTTGTCTGGGTCGCCCAACGCCTCATCGTACTCCCATCCGCACACGTCGCATACATATTTCTTCACGTAAATCCCTCCAGCGTATTGATTTTGACAGATTCGTCCGGCTATATGGAACAGTATTCCACCGAGGAGCGGGGTTTATTCGAGAGACGGAATCCTTTCGATACTCTGGAAACACATAGGCCCTGCCTTTGATGGCAAGGGCCTGTGCGCAAAGGCGCTGATAAGCAAGAGGGCGGTCTTTAGGTGATCTTACTATTAGGGGAACTTAGTCCACCTTCCCTGTATCGCTACAGTAAAACTCCACATATGCGACTTTATTCTTAAAGACAGCTCCGGCAATTGTCAAAGTTCCGGAAACATGCGCTGCAACGGTGCGGCTCGCATCAATAAATTCGCGTTCGTATCCGGTCTGTGTCCATGTTCCGACACGCCCGCTCAGTTTGGATGTGATGGAAATTACCTTGGCAAAATGCTGCCGGCCAGTAGAAGCCCGATAGCCGGTTTCGAACTCACCAGTAATTAACAATTCGTAGTTTGTTCCTTCAGCGTTTACTTTGGCCGCTTTTGTTGCGGAGACTGTGACAGTATGGGGTGAGGGTCTGTTTTCCGGTTCAATTGGAGCTGCGGACGCAGTGCAATTGAGACGCCAATTGGCAACTTCGGTGATGAAAGCACGGAAAGCCTGTGGGGTTTTCCAATCCTCGTCCTTAAACTCATCCATAGGAAGCACCGAAATATCAATTCCGGTTTCTTTGGAAACTTCCTCGGCAATTTGGATATACTCGGCATAATAAGAAAGCCGGATATCTTCGTCAACGGTGCCATCAAAAGTTGCAAACGCAGGAACTGCAACACTAAGAGACATTGCAAGGGCGAGGGCCAAACTCAATAACTTTTTCATAGTTTACCTCCTGTTTGATTGAAATGTGGTTAATACTTTACGGTGCCGTTCACAACAACATCATAAGAAGCGTTGTTGCGGATGGCCAATTTGTATTGGCCTTTCTGGTCGATTTGAAGAGCGCGATTGATTTTCCCGCTGGTGCAGTTTACCGAATAGAACAGGCCATCAGGAGTGATGAAGCCGAAATCCAAATTGGCTGTTGATGGTGAGTAGGTGCAGTCGTAAGTTATCTTGCTGCCTGAAGACACATAGAACCAATCATCTATGGTGGTGATGGCATTTGCAGAAATTTCATGATCTAAAGTGGTGACAGCTCTTGGAGAAATGGAAAATTCACTTGAAGTTTCTGCCGCTACAGCAAAACTGGTGGTACAACTGAATACCAATGTGCAAATCATCAACGAAGCAAGTAGTTTTCTCAAATACATAGATGTGTTCCTCCCTAATTAGACCTTATTCTAGTGGTGGCAGTGACTCAATTTGCTCTTCCAATGTTGTTAAGTCTATCACCTCGCAATTCATATCTTTTTGCAGGACAACTTCGACATCGCTCCGATGGGAAAACCAAATCCCGATTGCGATACCCGCCATCAGCGCCGCCGTCAAAATAATTGCACCGAACGCTGGCCGACGCAGATACTTTCTTGGCTTTGGTCCAGCTCGTTCCTGGGCTGTCAGTTCCGGTATAGCTGGTTCCGGTTCTGGTATGGCTGGTTCCAGTATGGACGTTTCCAGTTCCGGCGGCTGGTGCAGGGGGTTGGGCGTCCAATCGTCGTCTGTCCAGACATTGAGCGGGACGTTGTAAAGTTTGCTCAGGCGCATCAGGTTATCCATGCTGGGGAGCGAAGTTCCTGTTTCCCAGCGGTAAACGGTCTGCCGGGAGACCTCCAGTTTTTCAGCGGCTTCCAATTGCGAAATACCGTTCTCAATTCGAAAACAGCGGAGTTTGTCCTGTAGTTCCATAATACCCCTTCCTTTCTCTGATTTTCAACCAACCATAAGGTACATTAAGGTACATTTGATGTAATATCTGCGTTACATCACTCAAAATCATGTAAACTTCTGGTTACATGGACAAAAAATCTTTTTTAAACCTTATACCATGCGTCAGATTTTGTCAACCCGGCCGCAGAAAAGAGGCGGCCAGCGTTTGTTCGCTGACCGCCTGTGTAAGGGGTAGAGTTATTCTTTTGGAAGCGGTCAGACCATCAGGCTGCAAACCAGCCCGGCATACTCCGCCGGATCCTCCAGCGGCAGGCCGGCCAGAAGCAGAGCCTGTGCGTAGAGGAGTTTGGAGTATTTGGCGACCGTATCGGTTTCGCCAGCCTCCACCGCTTTTTTCAGGGCGGCGAAGGGGGCGGAGTCGGCGTTCAATTCCAACACCCGCTCAGCCTTCATGGGCTGACCACCCTCCATTTTGCTCATATACTTCTCCATCTCAATGGAGACCGGCCCATCGGCGGACAAACAGCAGGCGCCGGATTTCAAAATAGCGGACACGCGCACCTCTTTCACCTGATCGCCCAGTGCCTCTTTGACGGCCTCCAGCACCGGTTTACCGGCCTCAGTTTTCTCCTCGGTCGCTTTCTTCTCCTCCTCGGTCTGAGGCAGGGCGTCCTCCTCGGTGACAGATTTGAACTTTTTGCCGTCGATTTCGGCCAGAGCTTTCATGACGAAGTCGTCCACGTCCTCGGTACAGTACAGAATCTCGTAACCCTTGTCCAAGATACGCTCCACCTGGGGCAGGCGGGCGATTTTTTCTACGCTCTCGCCGCAGGCGTAGTAGTAGAAGGGCTGGTCCTCCGGCATCCGGTCCTTGTAAGCGGCGAGGGTGGTGTTTTTCCCTTCTTTGGAGGACCAGAACAGCAGCAGGTCCTGAAGCATATCCTTGTGTGCGCCGAACTCGCCCACCACGCCGTATTTCAGCTGAGTGCCGAAAGCGGACCAGAATGTTTCGTATGTTTCCCGATTCTCCTTCTGGATGGACAGCAGTTCGCTTTTGATCTTCTTTTCCAGAGCGGAGGCGATTACCTTCAGCTGCCGGGTGTGCTGGAGGACCTCGCGGCTGATGTTCAGGGAGAAATCAGCGGAGTCCACAACCCCTTTGACAAAGCGGAAGTGGTCGGGAAGCAGATCGGCGCACTTGTCCATGATGAGGACGCCGGAGGAATAGAGCTGCAACCCTTTCTGATACTCCCGAGTGTAGAAATCGTAAGGTGTTTTTTCAGGGATATAGAGCATGGCTTTATAGGTGACGGCCCCTTCGGCGCTGGTGTGGATGACTGTGAGAGGGTCCTGCCAGTCGTTAAACTTCTCTTTATAAAAGGTATTGTACTCCTCGGGTTTGACCTCAGACTTCCGCCGCTGCCAAAGCGGGACCATGGAATTGAGGGTCTTCCACTCCTTGACCGTCTCCCATTCGGGCTTGTAGTCCTCGGGGGCGTCCTCGGGTTTGTCCTTCATCCGGTAGTCCTCGACCTCCATAACGATGGGATAGCGGATATAGTCGGAGTACTTTTTAATCAATTCTTGTAATGTGCGGCTCTCAAGATACTGATCGTAATCTTCCTCCTCCCCATTGGCCTTGATGTGCATGACGACGTCGGTGCCGGGGGTCTGCTTCTCGCAGGAGGTGATGGTGTAGCCCTCGGCCCCGTCGGACTGCCACATCCAGGCTTCGTCGGAGCCCCAGGCTTTTGAGATGACCGTTACATGGTCGGCCACCATAAAGGCGGAGTAGAAGCCCACGCCGAACTGGCCGATTACATCAATGCTGCCGGCGGCCTCGTCCCCCTCAGACAGGCCGGCCTTGAATTGGCCCGACCCGCTGCGGGCGATGGTACCTAGGTTGGACTCCAAATCCTCTTTGCTCATCCCGATGCCGTTGTCGGATACGGTGAGCAGGCGGCCCTCTTTGTCAGGGACGATGGTGATTTTCAGGTCTGCGCGGGTTACCTCCACACTGCTGTTGGTGAGGGATTTGTAGGCCAGCTTGTCCTCTGCATCGCTGGCGTTGGAGATGAGCTCCCGCAGGAAGATTTCCTTATGTGTGTAAATAGAATTTACCATCAGATCCAACAGTCGTTTGGACTCCGCTTTGAATTGTTTCGTTTCCATAATGCTATGCCTCCGTATTGTATATTCATTTTACTTGAAAACAAATCAGCTTTAGCACTCTTTACATCTGAGTGCTAAAGCTATGATAGCGCACCTCCCGAAAAAAAGCAAGAGGATTCATAATTTGTTTACACTTTATCTGCGTTCGCTGCGGCGCTAAAAAAGGGGACCCGGTTCCGGGTCCCCTTGAAATCATTACAGTTTCAGAATCCAGTTGTGAGGGTCCTCCTGACGGCCCCACTGAATGGCGGTGAGGTTGTCGTAGAGTTTCTGGGTGATTGCACCGATCTGATTGTTGGAGACGGTGACCTTCTTATTCCCCATGGCCAGCTCGCCAATGGGAGAGACCACAGCGGCGGTGCCGGTGCCCCAGGCTTCCTCCAGGGTGCCGGCTTCGGCGGCGGCAAAAAGTTCCTCGGCAGAGATGCGGCGCTCCTCCACCTCGTAGCCCCAGTCTTTCAGCAGTTGGATGCAGGAACGGCGGGTAATGCCGTCCAGCACGGAGCCGTTCAGGTCGGGGGTGAGAATTTTACCGGCAATTTTGAACATCACATTCATGGAGCCGACTTCCTCAATATATTTACGGTGGACGCCGTCCAGCCAAAGCACCTGACTGTATCCGGCCTTCTCCGCCAGGTCGCCGGCCCGGAGGGAGGCGGCGTAGTTGCCGCCGGTTTTGGCCATGCCCATGCCGCCCTTCACGGCACGGACATCCTTCTCTTCCACGAAGATTTTGACCGGGTTCAGCCCCTCGGGGTAATAGGCCCCCACCGGGCACACCACCACGATGTACTGTACGTGCTTGGAGGAGTGGACCCCTAGGGCGGCGTCCAGACCGATCATGAAGGGGCGGATGTACAAAGAGGTGTCCTTCTCACGGGGCACCCAGTCCTGCTCCACCTCCACCAGCTTGGTAATGCCGGCCAGGGCGAGTTCCTCAGGAATCTGGGGCAGGCACAGGCGGTCGGCGGAGTTGTTCATCCGGGCGATGTTGTCCCTGGGGCGGAACAGCTGGATGGAGCCGTCACCAGTGCGGTAGGCTTTCAGGCCCTCAAAAATTTCCTCGCCGTAGTGGAGCACCTTGGCGGCGGGGTCGATGGAAAGGGGGCCGTAGGGGACGATGCGCGCGTCGTGCCAGCCTTGGCCCTCGTCGTAGTCCACGATAAACATGTGGTCGGTCATGGCCTTGCCAAACACCAGCTTGGAGGAGTCGGGCTTCTCTTTCAGCGTTGCAGCGCGGGTGATTTTAATTTCCATAGTAAATTCCTCCTGATAACTTGAACCTGCATTCACAGCAGCGCCGCGGCCGCTTCGCGGCTGTGGATACAGGCTTCTGGGGTGCAACCTATTATAAGCAGTATTTTTGCCGCAGTCAAGGGGATTTGGCCGGATTTTGTGCTTGTACTTGTCCGGCTTATCTGATATAATAAAATACCTTTGTTTTATACTCCCCCAGGGTGGGGATGGAGAGAGGGGGCTGATTTTTTGAATCGAAAACTAAATAATCTGCTTCAGCCAAGTTTTCGGCTGTATTTTGTCTGCCTGATTTTGTTTGCGGCGCTGTCCGCCGCTTTTTCCTGGCAGCTGGCCTTGGTGGAGCTGGGCATTGTGGCCTGTCTGGGCCTGTACAGCCGGGAGAGCGCCCGCCGGAGACGGCGGGAGATAAACCGGTATCTGGATAACTATACAGGCACCGTGGACACCGCCACCAAAGACACCATGGTCAACTCCCCGCTGCCAATGGTACTCTTCCGCCCGGAAAGCGACGACATTATCTGGACAAACGACCGGTTTTTGCGCCTGACCGACCAGCGGGAGCATCTTTACGACGCCAAGCTGTCCGCCCTGATTCCGGGCTTCGACACCCACTGGCTGCTGGAGGGAAAAAGCCAGTGCCCTGAGGAGGTGTGCTACGCAGGCCGGCGTTTTCTGGTGTTCGGCCATCTGGTGCGCACCAACGGGCGGGGCGGCGGTTTTCTGGCTACCACCTACTGGGTGGACGTGACGGAACTGGCTTTGACGCGGGACATGTATCAGGACAGCCGCCCGGTGGCGGCGGTGCTGCTTCTGGACAACTATGAGGACCTGATGAAAAATCTGTCCGAAAATGAGCGGTCGGGTATCATGGCGGAGATTGACAGCCGTTTGGAAGCCTGGGTGGCGGATACGGGAGGATTTCTCCGCCGCTACCAGCGGGAGCGTTACCTGTTCATTTTTGAAGAGCACCATTTGAGCAAGTTTATCGACAGCAAGTTTGACATTTTAGACAGCATTCATCAAGTTGCCAACCCAAGCGGGATCAATGCCTCCCTCTCCATCGGTATCGGTAAGGATGGAGACAGCTACCGCCAGCTGCTGGACTTTGCCAATTTGTCCATCGACATGGCCCTGTCCCGAGGGGGGGACCAGGCGGTCATCCGCAACAAGTTTACCTTTGAGTTCTATGGGGGCCGCTCCAAGGAGACGGAGAAGCGCACCAAGGTGAAGAGCCGGGTGATGGCAAACGCCCTGTCTTCTCTGATTTCCGACTCGTCCCAGGTGTTTATTATGGGGCACCGGGCCCCGGACAACGACGCGGTAGGCGCTGCGGCCGGGGTATGCGCCCTGTGCCGGAAAAACGGAATTCCGGCACATATCATCCGAGAGGGGGGAGTGCCCCCCGCCCAGGAACTGACCGACCGGCTGTCCCAGCTGCCCGAATACCACGACTGTTTTCTCTCTGCCCAGGAGGCCCTGGTCATTGCGGATAAAAAATCGCTGGTGGTGGTGGTGGACACCAACCGGCCGGAACAGGTCCAGTCGCTGGATGTTCTCCAGGCGTGCAGCCGGGTGGCAGTTATTGACCATCACCGCCGTGCTGCCACCTACATTGAGGGCGCGGCCTTGAACTACCATGAGCCTTACGCCTCCTCCGCCTCGGAGCTGGTTACTGAGCTGCTCCAGTACATCATGGAGCCCAATCATCTGCTCCGGGCCGAGGCGGAAGCTCTTCTGGCGGGCATTGTGCTGGACACGAAAAACTTTACCATGCGCACCGGCGGACGTACTTTTGAGGCCGCAGCCTTCCTGCGCCGCTCTGGGGCCGATACCGCTGAGGTGAAAAAGCTCTTTCAGAACGACTTGGCGGGAACCATCGCCAAATATGCCATCATCCAAAACGCCAAACTCTATCGGGACGGCATTGCTGTGGCTGTGGCAGATCAGCCGGTAGGCCGGGTCACTGCGGCCCAGGCGGCGGATGAGCTGCTGAACATTATTGGGATTGACGCATCCTTTGTCATCTCCCCCGACGGCGAGCGGGTAAATATCTCGGGCCGCTCTATGGGCAGCACCAATGTGCAGATCATTCTGGAGAAATTGGGCGGGGGAGGCAATGCCGCCGCCGCAGGCGGACAGGTTACCGGACAGACCGTGGACCAGGTTGCCGCCGCCCTGGCCCAGGCCATCGACCAGTACCTGGCGGAGGAGTGATCTGTCCGGGACGCATCCCTCAGTTTTTTAGCGGGCGGACTATGTCCGCCCCTGCAAAGTTTACAAACCAGAAAGGATTTGATTGAAATGAAAGTTATTTTACAGCAGGACGTAAAGGGTCAGGGCAAGAAAGGCCAGCTGGTGGAGGTCTCCGACGGCTACGCCCGCAACTTCCTTCTGCCCCGGAAGCTGGCCGTTTCCGCCACTGCGGAGAACGTGAATACCATGAAGCAGCAGGAAAAGGCCAAGAAGGCCCAGGAGGCCGCTGAGAAGGCGGAAGCAGAGGCTACCGCTAAGCAGCTGGAGGGCCTGATGGTCAAGATCCCGGCCAAAGCCGGCGAGGGCGGACGGCTGTTCGGCGCGGTGACAGGGAAGGAAATTTCGGAAGCTCTGGCCGCTCAGCACGCTATCCGTATTGCCAAGACGAAACTGGTGCTGGACGAACCCATCAAGTCCTGCGGCAGCTATCAGATTAAAGCCAAGCTGGGCTATGAGGTCAGCGGTGTGGTAAACGTGCTGGTGACGGAAGGATAAGAATAACGGTCCTCCGCAGGCTGGCCCGACCCGCAAGCATGTAAATGTTGTACCAAGGAGGTGGACAAATTGCCCACAGAGACCGATGAGCTGATACTCAAACAGCTGCCCCATTCGGTGGAGGCGGAGCACGCGGTTCTGGGCTCTATCTTGATTGACCCCCGGTGTGTCTCCGAGGTTATCGACAAACTCCGCCCGGAAGACTTCTACCTCCGGCAGAACCGGGTCTCCACGGCGGACACGATCTGCTCCGGGGTGAGCCCCCCGTCCCAGTCCACCGTCATGGAGCCGCCCAGCAGGTTGACGTTCACCTCGCACACCCCGT
>JAAWIE010000026.1 GCA_022796195.1 Lawsonibacter sp.
TATTGTTGTGATTTAATCCGTTTTTCTTGTTTTAAGCGCAAAAATCCCGCACCGAAGTGCGGGATTTTTGCCTGCATCTCTTTTGTCAATGCAACTTGGCGCAGTAGGAGGGATTCGAACCCTCGAGCCCTTATCAGGCTACACGATTTCCAGTCGTGCTCGTTATGACCACTTCGATACTACTGCATTTTTAATCTGCCCGGATTACCGGGACAACATCATGTATTATACCAGTTTTTAACGGATAGTCAAGCCCTTTTTCAAAAAATCTAAAAGTTTTTTTATGGGGGCCGGCGCGGTTGTGCCGGCCCCTGTCCCATCATAGTTTCCGGTTCTTCTGATAGATGATATTCAGCCCCTTTAAAAGCAAATCCTTCTCCAATCGAATCTCTCTTCGGCAAAGGGGAACGATAAACTGTGCCATCCCGCCGGTAGCAACTACGGTTGTAGAAAAGCCCAGCTCTTCTTCCACCCGGTCCAGCATACCGTCCAGCATGGCAGCGGTGCCATACATGATACCGCTGCGCATACAGTCCACCGTATTTTTCCCAATAATCTTACCAGGCCGGTCCAGACGGATACCGGGCAGCTGAGCCGTACGGGAAGTGAGGGCGTCCAAAGAAATACGCACACCGGGAATAATACAGCCGCCAAGGTAAGTACTTCCCTTCCCCACCACCTCAATCGTGGTAGCGGTGCCCAGGTCCAGCAGGGTAAGGGGCGGAGCATACTCCGAAAGAGCGGCCACCGCAATCACAATACGGTCGCTCCCCACCTGGGAGGGGGTATCCATCTGGATGTTCAGCCCAGTTTTCAGCCCAGGACCCACCACCATAGGTGCCTTGCCGGTCACCTTCATAATTCCGGTACGCACCGAGTTAAATACCGGAGGCACCACGGAAGAGATGATACAGTCCGTAACATCGCAGGGCTTTACGTCAAACAGGCCCAGCATACTCTTAATCTCCGCCCCATATTGGTCGGAGGTCTTGATATAATCTGTGGCGATTCTGGCCTCAAACGATATTTCGCCATCCCGGATGCCGCCGATCACAATGTTGGTATTGCCAATGTCGATCGCAAGAAGCATATCAATTACCTGATTTCCATATTTAATTCCCGCCTGCCGGAGCACTGGCGCACGTAAGGCACATGTAACATGGCCTTGCAAATCGCGGTGACCAGCAGAACGGCGCCAATGGCCTCCGCAACACCGGCCGTGGTCACGGTCAGCATAACCGCACCCAACACTGCATCCATAGCAACCTGTTTTGCCGCAGCATATTCCGGTCTCAGCAGCAGATAGATGCTCCCCATCACCAATGCGGTGTTGGTCAAAGCGCCAGCCGCCCCCACAACAGGCAGGGCAATGAGATCATTGATCTTAAACTTTTTCAGGGCAATCCACAGCCAGCCGGCCACCACGCCAATCATAATCCGGCATCCCAGAGCAATCCACAGCGACTTCACCGCGCCTGCCGTACCGATTTCCTGTGCAGCAATCACCGGGGAAAAGGCAAAGGAGAGCAGCGACGGCGTCATGGTATTGTTCCAGATGGAGCAAAGACCAAACACACCGCCCAGAATACCGCCGGCCAGCGGGCCCAGCACAACTGCGCCGACAATCACCGGGATATGCAGCGTGGTCGCCTTGATCACCGGCAGAGGGATCAAGCCAATCCCTGTCATGTTCAGAAAGAGTTGGATTGCGACAAACATGGCCATCAGGGCAATCCATTGGGTGTTGTACCTACTGTTTTTCATAAAAATTACCTCCTGCTGCCGCTCCGCCACTTTTTGCGGATGCAGCGCAATATTTAAGAGGGAAAGGGCACGGGATGCCCCCGCCCTCTCAGCCGCTTATTATACAGGAAGGCGGCTGAATATGCAAGAAAAAACTTTATGACTTTACACATCGGAGGGAAACAGGTATAATTAAGCCTTGAGAGCTTCCTTTCCCAAAGGAACGCTTTAAAACAGAGGAGGAATCCGCCATGCTGAACGGAAAAACCATCCTGTTAGGGGTTACTGGGGGCATTGCCGCCTATAAAGCTGCGGCTCTGGCCTCGGCACTGGTGAAACAGCACGCCACCGTGGAAGTGATTATGACCGCCCACGCCACCCAATTCATCACCCCGCTTACCTTTGAACAACTCACGGGCCGGCGGTGCATGGTGGACACCTTTGACCGGAACTTCTCCCATCAGGTAGAACACATCGCGCTGGCCGACCGCGTCGATCTGGTCATCATCGCTCCAGCTACCGCCAATGTGTGCGCCAAGCTGGCCCACGGTCTGGCGGACGACATGCTGACCACGACTGTGCTGGCCTGCACCGGCCCAAAACTCGCCGCACCGGCCATGAATACGAAGATGTTTGAAAATCCTGTCACCCAGGATAATCTGGACATTTTGCGCAAATACGGTTGGGAGGTCATTTCGCCCGCCTCCGGGCGGCTGGCCTGCGGCGCGGTAGGAGCGGGTAAGCTGCCTGAACCAGACCTGCTCCTTCAGCATATACTTCGCGCCATTGCGCTCCCCCATGATCTGACTGGAAAAAAGGTTCTGGTGACTGCCGGTCCTACACAGGAGGCTTTGGACCCGGTACGGTACTTGACCAACCACTCCACCGGCAAGATGGGGTATGCCATTGCCAAGATCGCCATGCTCCGCGGCGCAGAAGTAACGTTGATCTCTGGCCCCACAGCCATTGCTCCCCCTCCTTTTGTAGAAGTAGTGGATGTAATGTCCGCTCAGGGAATGTTTGAGGCGGTCGCCGCCCGGCAGGAGTGGGCAGATTTTGTCTTTAAGGCCGCTGCCGTAGCCGATTACACCCCCACAGAGTATGCCGATGACAAACTGAAAAAGAAAGACGGCAGTCTTTCCATCCCTTTGAAGCGTACGCAGGACATCTTACACTATCTGGGCGAACACCGCCGCCCCGGACAGATTCTCTGTGGTTTCTCCATGGAGACCCGGGACATGGTAGAAAACAGCCGGGCCAAGCTGGAGAAAAAGAATGTAGATATGATCTGCGCCAACAATTTGAAGGTAGCTGGGGCCGGATTTGGCACCGACACGAATGTAATGACCGTTATCACCCGAACCGGGGAGGAAGAACTGCCTCTCATGTCCAAGGAGGATGCGGCCTCCCGCATTCTGGAGCTTGCGGTCCGCCTTGCAGCAACATAAATATTGCGGAGAGGGGAATCCCTCTCCGCTAAAATTTTCTAATACCCCTTGACAAATATCCGAAATCGGACTAGAATGTCGTGAGTCCGGTTTCGGATTATTATTTGAGGGGGCGCCGCCATGGAAGAGTTGACCTTTCACCGTTTTAATGAAGAAGCCTGCCGGATGCACAAAGAGGAAGACGGCCTATACCGCCGGTTTGCCAGACACTTCGGCCTATCCGACTCCGCTCTTTGGATTTTATATGCTTTGGAAGCAACCAAAGAACCGGTCACCCAGACCGAGCTGTGCGGCTACCTCTCCCTCAGCAAGCAGACCGTAAACTCCGGGCTGAAACAGCTGGAGCAAGAGGGATACATCCGCCTCACCAGCGGTCCGGGGCGAAAAAAATATCTTCAGCTCACCAGCCAGGGGGAACCGCTGACCGCCCGCACAGTCCGCCCGATTCTGGCGGCGGAGGAACGCGCGTTCCTCGGCATGACCGAGGAAGAGAGGGCCAGCCTGCTGGCCCTGGAGCGGAAATATTTAGAGCTTCTGTTTCGGGAATCGGAACCAATTTTAAACCTATCCCAGGAGGAATAGCATACTATGGCAATCAAACTTTCGGATCACTTCACATATGGCAAATTACTGCGCTTCACTCTGCCGTCCATCATTATGATGATTTTCACCTCGGTTTACAGCGTGGTGGACGGCCTGTTTGTCTCCAATCTTGTGGGTGAAAACGCTCTGTCGGCGGTCAACATCATTTTTCCTGTGTCCATGATTTTCTCCGCCGCCGGTTTTATGCTGGGGTCCGGCGGCAGTGCGGTAGTAGCCCGCACTATGGGAGAAAACAAACCCCAGTTGGCGAACCGATACTTCTCTATGATTGTCCTGGTGGTGCTGGGTCTGGGCACAGTGTTCTCTATAGGCGGAGCATTGTTCATCAAACCCATCGCCCAGCTGGCGGGAGCCAGCGAACTGCTTATGGACGACTGCATCGTTTACGGCAGAGTACTGCTGGGCGGGAGTGCCGTTTTTATGCTCCAAGTCTCTCTCCAGGTGTTTTTTGTCACCGCCGAACTGCCCAAGATGGGGTTGTTCTTTTCTCTGGCCGCTGGAGCCACCAACATCATCATGGACTATGTGCTCATCGGTCCGATGGGCATGGGAATCGCCGGAGCAGCCTGGGGCACCGTCCTCAGCTACGCCGTGGGCGGACTGCTCCCTTTGCTCTATTTTCTCAAGCCGCCCAAAGGAGCTTTACGGCTGTGTCCCACTAGGCTGTACTGGCGGGAACTGAAAAACGCCTGTGCCAACGGCTCTTCTGAGCTGATGAGCAACCTATCCGCCTCGGTCGTCAGTATTCTGTTCAACCTCCAGCTCATGGCGATTATCGGGGAGGCGGGCGTTGCCGCCTACTCGGTAATGATGTACGTAGACTTCGCTTTTGCCGCAGTGTTCCTAGGCTTCTCCATGGGCAGCGGACCTATCGTCAGCTTCCACTTTGGGGCAGACAACCGGAAAGAGCTGAACAATGTCTTTCGCAAGAGCTTTGCGGTCATCGCACTGGCTTCTTTAGCTATGGTGGTTTTGTCGGAACTGCTGGCCCAGCCTTTGGCCTCTGCCTTTGTGGGCTATAGCCCGGAGCTGTTGGAACTGACGGTCCATGGGTTCCGTCTCTTTGCTCTGAGCTACTTTTTTGTGGGCTTTGGGATCTATGGTTCCGCCTTTTTCACCGCTCTGTGCAACGGGCCGGTCTCTGCACTCATTTCCTTCCTGCGTACGTTCCTTTTCCGGGGCGGGATGGTCCTGCTCCTTCCCCTGGTATTGGACCTGGATGGGATTTGGCTGGCTGTGGTGGTGGCCGACGGCATAGGCGCCGCTGTGGCTCTGGGGCTGACCTGGAAGTACCGCACGCGGTACCATTATTTATAAGCGCACAGCTTTGCGGGAAAGGACAATCCATCATTTGCAGCCGGGAAAAATTCCCTTCTTCCCCATTGACAAAGGTGCGCCGCACTGCTATAATGTTCTTGAACTTAGTAAGAATAATTACCATTAAGAAAGAGAGGACAACACTATGCCTGAACTGAAGGGGAGCAAAACCGAACAGAATCTGTGGACTGCCTTTGCCGGGGAGAGTCAGGCCCGGAACAAATACAGCTATTTCGCCTCTAAGGCCAAGAAAGAGGGCTATGTCCAGATCGCCCAGCTCTTTGAAGAGACCGCCGCCAACGAGAAGGAACACGCTAAGATCTGGTTCAAACTGCTGGGCGGCATCGGCACCACCGCCGAAAATCTGGAGGCCGCCGCCACCGGAGAGAACTTTGAGTGGACCGACATGTATGCCACAATGGCCCAGGAGGCCCGGGAGGAGGGCTTCGCCGACATCGCCGCCCTGTTCGAGGGTGTGGCCAAAATTGAGAAAGAACACGAGGAACGCTACCGCAAGCTGCTGGCCAATATCGAGGGCGGACTCGTCTTCTCCCGCGACGGCGACATGGTCTGGCAGTGTTCCAACTGCGGCCACATCTGCGTAGGTAAGCAGGCCCCCGAGGTCTGCCCCGTCTGCGCCCATCCTCAGGCCTATTTCCAGATGAAAGCGGACAATTATTAAGCGATCAGCCGTCTCTGCCCAAAGCAGAGGCGGCTGTACTCTGTCTGCCCAGACCTGTCCCCGGTTTGCCTGCCAGAGGCAGTCTGCGGTCTCTGCCACTCTTCCGGGAAAATCACAACCGATAACACACTGCCCGTTTTCTTTTCCCCTTGCAACCGCATACAAAAAGGGGTATAATAACCTCTGTTACAGGGCGGACCGGAAAAGGCAAACCCTTTGCGGCTGCGAATCCCGGCCCCCGGAGGCAATATATGGTAAAAGCAATTGTAGGCGCCAACTGGGGCGACGAGGGCAAGGGCAAAATCACCGATCTGCTGGCCGAACAGTCCGATGTTGTCATCCGCTTTCAGGGAGGCGCCAACGCCGGCCACACCATTATCAACCGCTATGGCCGGTTTGCCCTGCACACCCTGCCCTCAGGAGTGTTCTATCCTCACATCGTGAATGTCATTGGCAACGGCACAGCACTGGACATTGCCAAATTGGTGGACGAACTGGAGCAGGTGGAAGCCCAGGGCGTACCCTCACCCAAGCTGATGGTCTCTGACCGGGCCCAGCTGCTTATGCCTTACCACGTTCTTCAAGACGCCTACGAGGAAGAGCGTTTGGGCGGCAAAGCCTTTGGTTCCACCAAAAGCGGCATTGCCCCGTTCTACTCCGATAAGTACGCCAAGACGGGGATTCAGCTCTGCGACCTCTTTGCCGAAGACCTTCTGTGGGAGCGGCTGACTGCGGCGGTGGAGCTGAAAAACGTACTCTTTACCCATCTGTACCACAAGCCCGCCTTAGCGGCAGAGCCTCTGATGGATCAGCTTCTCACCCTGCGCGAGCGCATCCGCCCTTACGTGGGAGACACTGTCACCTTTGTCCATCAGGCCCTGGCAGAGAGAAAGCACATTCTGCTGGAGGGTCAGCTTGGTTCCATGAAGGACCCGGACCTGGGGATATTCCCTATGACCACCTCATCCCATACCGTGGCCGGTTACGGCTGCGTAGGGGCCTGCGTACCGCCCACCTCCATCAAAGAGGTCCTCTGCGTCACCAAAGCCTACTCCTCCTGCGTCGGGTCCCAGACCGAACCCTTCGTCAGTGAGGTTACCGGACCGGAGGGCGATGAACTGCGCCGCCGGGGCGGCGATCAGGGTGAATTCGGCGCAACAACAGGCCGCCCCCGCCGGGTGGGCTGGTTCGATGCGGTGGCCTCCCAATATGGCTGTATGGTCCAGGGAGCCACACAGGCGGCGCTCACCTGTCTGGATGTTTTAGGTTATCTGGAGGAGATTCCTGTCTGCACCGGCTATGAAATTGACGGAACTGTCACAGCTTCCTTCCCCACCACCCCCGCTCTGCTTCGGGCCAAGCCGGTATTTACACTTCTCCCCGGCTGGCAGTGTGACATCCGGGGCTGTACCGACTATGACGCCCTTCCCATCCACGCAAAATCCTATGTAGATTTCCTGGAACAGTGCATCCATACCCCCATCACTATGGTGTCCACCGGTCCCCGACGTGAGGACATCACCTATCGAAAACCGAAGCTATAAAATCTGGATTCTGCATGCAGTGAAAAGCCTTCCCCTCTGGGGAAGTCTTTTCCTGCCACCCACCTGCAAAGGAGAAAAACATGAAAAAACTGCTATCCTCGCTGTTGGCTCTGTGTCTGACTCTGTCCCTGGCGGCTCTGCCTGCCTCTGCCCTGGAGCTGGATGAGGCCAAAGAACTGCTGGCTGTCCACTATGTAGAGGGCGTTCCCCCAGAGGTGCTGGAACTGGACTCTCTGGACGCCGTTCTGGAGGCCATCAACGACCCCTATACCTATTACATGACCGCGGAACAATACCAATCTTTCAACCAGTCGGTAAACGGGCAGACGGTGGTCGGCGTAGGCGCTACGGTAGAGACCGCCTACGACGGCGGCTACCGTATCATGTCCGTTCTGCCCGACTCCCCCGCGCTGGAGGCAGGCATTCAGGCCGGCGACATTATTGTCGCTGTAGACGGCACAACCCTCCCCCCTGATATCGACCCTCGCGGTCCCGTAGTGGGCGAGGAGGGCACTCAGCTCACCCTCACCATCAACCGGAGCGGACAGCTGCTGGAATTCACCATTACCCGCCGCGCGGTGAACATCCCCATCGTCACCTACGAACAGGCGGGCAGCGCCGGGGTTATCGACTGCATCAGCTTTGGCCTCACCACCCCGATGGACATGATGGAGGCCATTGAGGAAATGAACCAGGACACCGCCGTTTGGGTGGTGGACCTGCGCTCCAATCCCGGCGGCGACAGCAGCGCCACTGCTGCGGCAGCCGGCCTGTTCACCGGCGGTAAAATCATGCTCTATTTCCGGGATGGCGCGGGGGACTACTACGCAGAACCTGGCATCCCCGCCGTAACGGACAAGCCGGTCATAGTCCTCACCAGCGAGCATTCTGCCAGCGGTTCTGAGCTGTTTGCCGGAGATATCCGGGCTTACGAGGCAGGTATTGCGCTGGGTCAACGCACTTTCGGCAAGGGCACCGCCCAGATTGTCCTGGAGGCCCGCAACTGCGAGTACATGGTAAACGGCGAGGCCATGAAGATCACCGCCTACCGTTTCTTCGCCCCCGACGGAGCCACCAACCACATCGTCGGAGTCCTGCCTACCCTGCTGATTTCCCCGAAAAATACCGAGCAAGCCGCTCTGCTCCTCGCCTACCCTGAGCCTGCCCGGGCTCAGAACGCCTTGAAACTGGAGCTGGCCGGTCAGACCTTCTACCTGGACTTGAAAGAGGCATCGTCAGCCGAGCACCGGGTCGCTTTTACTGAACTGCTGGAAGCACTGCCCCCCTCTGCCAAGTTATATCAAGGCTCCGGTGAGCGGACCTGGACCGAAACCACTCCCGACCAGGTGGCCGAAGACCGGGGCTTGAAGTTCTCCCCCCGCACCTTCCCGGACACTGCGGACAGCGAATTTGACCGGGAAATCAACACCCTGGCTTCCTACTTCATCACGGACGGCTACGAGGACGGCGGTTTCCATCCGGAAGATACGATCACCCGGGCTCAGTTCGCCGTTCTGGTGGCTTCCGCCCTGGACCTGCCTGCCGGCAAAAACAGCCAGTTTTCCGATGTAACGGCGGATTCCTGGTATGGCGGCGCTGTCTCCGCGCTGGCAGACATGGGGTTTCTCTCGGGCCGGGATGACGGCACCTTCGGCCCCAACGAAACTATTTGCTATCAGGAAATGGTCACCGTCTTGTCCAAAGTCGCCGCCTGGGCCAGCATTGACGGCTACAGCCTGGAACAGGAACCCCTCCTGCTGGAGGAAGCTGTAGTCTACCGCGATTTTGCCACGTGGGCACAGATTCCCGCCCGAAATCTGGACGTTCTGGAGGCCCTTGTGGGCGGTCTGGCCCCTACCGACCCGGGAACCCGCGAAGTTGCCGCCGGGATGCTCTGCCGGCTGATGGAAAATATCTGCTTAATCTGGAACTAGGGCTTGTTTGAACCACGCCAATATGTCCAAACAGCGCCTGTAAAGCCTTCCCCCCGAACGGGGGGGAGGCTTTGGTTGAACTTAACTAAGAAAGGACTTGACTCAACATGACCAAAATCGACATTATTTCCGGCTTTTTGGGGGCTGGAAAGACTACTCTCATCAAGAAACTGCTGAACGAGGTCTTCAAAGGTGAAAAGATTGTGCTTATTGAGAACGAGTTCGGTGAAATCGGCATCGACGGCGGCTTCTTGAAAGATGCCGGAGTCGAAATCACCGAGATGAATTCCGGCTGTATCTGCTGTTCCCTGGTGGGCGACTTTGGCGAGGCGCTCAAGCGGGTGCTGGAGCAATTCTCCCCTGACCGCATTGTGATTGAGCCTTCCGGTGTGGGGAAATTGTCCGACGTTGTGGCCGCTGTGGAGCGGGTTCAGGCGGAAAACGCAAGCTTACATCTGAACAGCTTCGTTACCGTTGTGGACGCCGCTAAGGCTAAAGTATACATGAAAAACTTCGGCGAGTTTTTCAACGACCAGGTGGAACACGCCTGCGCCATTATCCTCTCCCGCACCCAGAACCTGGACCAAAAGAAGCTGGATGGAGCGGTAATTCTCCTGCGGGCCAAGAATCCCAAAGCCGCAATTCTCACCACCCCTTGGGATCAGCTTACCGGAGCGCAGATTCTCTCCGCTATGGAAGGGGTAGAAGACCTGGCCCTTGAGCTGATGGAGGAGATCGACCACGAACACCACCACCACGACCATGATCATTGCGAGCATGAGCACCATCACCATGACCACGAGCACTGCGAGCACGAACATCACCATCACGACCACGAACATTGCGAGCATGAACATCATCATGAAGGCGACACTTGCACCGCCTGCTGCGGTCACGAGCACCATCACCACCATGACGCAGACGAGGTATTTACTGCCTGGGGCCGGGAAACTCCTCGGAAGTACAGCCGCGAGGAACTGCAAGAGGCGCTGTCTGCCCTGTCCATGGGGCAGGACTACGGCTATATCCTCCGTGCTAAGGGTATGGTACCCTGCGAGGACGGGCAGAGCTGGCTCCATTTCGATTTAGTCCCCGAAGAATTCCAGATTCGAGAGGGCAGCGCCGACTATACCGGCCGTCTGTGTGTTATCGGCTCCCATTTGAACGAAGCTGAACTAGAAAAACTGTTTTTGCTGGCATAAAAAGAGCCGATTGGTTAAGCGCCGGTGTTCATAAATGAACATGCCGGATGGCCGGGAAATTTTGCCGCCCCAAGCGGAGCGGCCGCCCTTTTCAAGCAATCAACATACCGATGAGGTGAAACAATATGTCCGATTCACGGATCCCCCTATACCTGATTACCGGTTTTCTGGATGCCGGCAAGACCACACTTCTCAGTGACACATTGAATATGGACTACTTCAACGATGGTCAGCGCACAGTTCTTCTCCTGTGTGAGGACGGCGAGGAGGAGTATGACGCTCAATTTCTCTCTCAGCGCAACTGCCGCCTCATCCCTATCGAGGAGCCGGAGCAGCTGAACACCGAATTTCTGAGGGAGGTGGACCGCCGTTACCAGCCGGAGCGGGTGCTTCTGGAGTACAACGGCATGTGGCCGGGACAGCTTCTCGCTGAGCTGAAGCTCCCCCGAAACTGGGGGCTGTATCAGGCCATCCATGTGGTGGACGGCTCAACCTTTGAAATGTACCTGAAGAATATGCAGTCTATGTTTATCGACATGGTGTCCAACGCAGATATGGTTCTGTTCAACCGCTGCACAGCGGATATGCCTCTATCGGGATGGAAACGGTCCGTTCGGGCCGTCAACCGGATGTGTGAAATTGTCTTTGAGGACCAGCAGGGCGAGGAACTGGAGGTAGAGGATATCCTCCCCTACTCCTTGGAACAGCCCCACATCACCCTGGAGGACGCCGACTATGGCATCTGGTATCTGGACATTCAGGAGCATCCTGAACGCTACACCGGTAAAACCATCACTTACAAAGCCCAGGCCATGACGGGACTGAAGCTGCCCCGGGGAGCTTTTGTCCCTGGCCGCAACGCCATGACCTGTTGTGTGGAGGATATCCGCTTCTTCGGCTTCCTCTGCAAGTACGACAAGGCTCGCTCCCTTAAAAAGGGAGAATGGGTTACCGTCACCGCCGAAATCAAGTGGGAACATGCCGATGTCTACGAGGATGAAGGTGTGGTACTCTATGCCCAAACCGTAGAAAAAGCGGACGCTCCAGAAGACCCGCTGGTTTATTTCAGATAGCGCCGCAGTGAGCTGTCGGCACAACAGACCCAATCAATCGAAACGGAGTGGTACCATGTACCACTCCGTTTTTCCAAATTCAAAGGTCTGTTTTTCGATCATACCGGCTGTAGAACTCCTGGATCAGGTTGATACAGGCCCGGGCCGCCGGTGAAAGAAACCCGTTTTTCTTGTAGACCACCGCCAGCGGACAGGCCAGAGGTGGTTCGCCTACCGTAAAGCAGGCCAGCCGGTCCAAATAGGGTGTACGCGGAATCCCACTCTCCTGCAAAAAAGCAAAGCCCATCTTTTCTGACGCCAGATTGATGGCGGTAGTCGTATTGGTGGTGACTAAAATATTTTGCGGCTCTACACTGTGGACCGAGAAGGTGTTATACAGCAGCTTGGACAACCGCCAGTCAGCGGGCAGCATGATAAGCCGTTCATGCTCCAACAGACGCAGGTCCGGAAAGGGTTTTGGGGCGTTATACGTACTGTCTAACCCTTGAAGAAGCGGGTGGTCCCGGTGGCCCACCAGGAAAATCAGCTCCCGCATAACCGGCTCGTAAGTCAGCTCTGTCAGGTCGCCGGGGGGCTGCATAACGCAAAAATCAATCACATTGGCCTCGGCCAGCGCCCCCAGTTCTGGAACAGGGGCCTCGTGGAGCACCACCTGTACATCAGGGTACTGCTCCTCAAACACCGGCAGAATATCGGGCAGGAGGGCAGAGCCCCGCCAGGAGGACACCCCAATATGAAGTACTGGCCGCTTCTTGTCCTGGAGGTCCCGCAGGTCACTGACCAGCTGCCGGTCCAAATAGCTCTGCCGCTCCAAATAGGCATGGAACAGCTCCCCCGCCGGAGTAAGACGAAGCGGAGAATGGGAGCGGTCCAGCAGGACCACCCCCAGCTCGCTCTCCAGCTTGGCCAGATACTGGCTCAGGTAGGGTTGAGACAAATACAGCCGTTCCGCTGCTTTGGAAATGCTGCGCTCCTTGACAATGGCAAGAAAATACTCTGGATTCTTTACGAACATGACCGCATCAGCCTGGAGGCCAGGTCATATCACGGCCCGCCAGCACATGGAAATGGAGATGGAACACGCTCTGCCCCGCCTGCGCCCCGATATTGGACACCACCCGGTAACTGTCCAAACCCAATTTTTTGGTCTCCTGGGCAATCACCTGGAAAATATGGGCCACAATTGCTCCATTTTCTTCGTTTATCTCTGACACAGAACTGATGTGAGCCTTGGGAATCACCAGAAAATGGGTAGGCGCCTGGGGGTCGATGTCGTAAAAGGCCAGACACAGTTCGTCCTCATAGACCTTGCTCGACGGAATCTCTCCCGCCGCAATGTTACAGAATAAACAGTTGGACATAGAAAAACCTCCTCTTTTAAATAAATTGGTTTTGCTCCGGGCTGTAGGTGTAATTTACACCCTCCAGCTTGCGGACAAGCTCCTCTTTGCCGGCATCCAGAGCGGTGCACAGCTCATCCAAGGTGGAGTACTCATCCCGAAGCTTGGTATTGACATAGCTGAGCAAAATGATGGGGTCCTGAGGCAGCATAAAATCTCCTCCTTAATCGCAGTCTGCATGAAGCAGATGTTTTCCGCAGTGGAGACATCGGAACAAATAGCCCTGAAAACTTCCGTCGTTGGTCAGCTCCCGGATGTGCTCCTTGTTCCAGCCATCCAGATCCTCCAGAACCTCGTCCACCAGTCCCATCTGTTCCAGTTCCCGATAGCCCACATAGCCCAGAAACGCACAGAAATCGTTGCAGTGAGCCCGCCAATACTCCTGCTGCCAGCCGCAGTAGCCAGGGGTACGGTGAATCAGCTCGTCCAGCTTGTCCAGGTCATCCACCTCGTCCACCGATTCGCTGTCTTGAAACTCGCCATCGAATTTCTCCGCCGCCGCCCCGCTGGCGATGCAGTCGGGACACAGGTTCTCCACCTCGTCCACAGAGTAAAAGGGGCCCTTGTAAATGACAGAGGTATCCCGCCCGCAGCAAGGACAGGTGACTGGCTCATTCTGCATTTGAAATAGTCCGGTCGCAAAGGGATCTGGATGATATTGAAAGACAGGATACTCAGGGTTCATTCTCCTGCGCCTCCCTTACAGCCCCAGTTTCATGGATACCACATTGTCTACCATCGCCAAGGCGTTGTCCACCATCAGCGGATCCTTGCCGCCGCCCATAGCGGAATCTGGCTTGCCGCCGCCGGAACCACCGGCGATAGCGGACACCTGTTTGATGATATCTCCGGCTTTGATGCCCCGTTTGACCGCCTCCTTGCCACAGACACACAGGAAGGTAATCTTCTCCCCGCTGACCGCAGCCAGCACAGCCACCACATTGGGGTCCCGGTCCTTGAGGATATCACCCATCTGGCGCAGGCGGTTGGAGTCGGCATCGGAAATAGTAGCGGTAATCACCTTCAACCCGCCCACCTCATGGGCTCCGAACATGATACGTTCCGTCTCACCAGCGGCCTCCTTCGCCAACAGCTTTTCTACATGCTGGCGCAGGGCCTTCATTTCTAACATCACAGCCTCCGCTTTCTCACGCAGTTCTCCGGGCTTGGCTTTGAGGGCGGCGGCGGCCTTGAAAATCAGTTCCTGGTTGCGGTTCATGGTCTCCAGGGACACCCGGCCGGTAGTGGCCTCGATGCGGCGCACACCGGAGGCCACAGAAAACTCGCTGGTGATATGGAACACGCCCACTTTTGCGGTGTTGTCCAGATGGGTGCCGCCGCAGAACTCCACCGAGAAGCCATTGCCCATTTCCACCACCCGGACCGTATCGCCGTACTTCTCACCGAAGAGGGCGATGGCCCCTTTCTTCTTGGCCTCCTCAATGGGGAGCACCTCGGTACACACATCGCTGCCTAAGAGCACCATGTCGTTGACCAGACCGTTCACCTGAGCCAGTTCCTCCGGGGTCATGGCGTTGAAGTGGGTAAAGTCGAAGCGCAGGCGGTCGGGCTCCACCAGAGAGCCGGACTGATGAACATGGTCGCCCAGCACCTTCCGCAAAGCTGCATCCAGCAGGTGGGTGGCGGAGTGGGCCCGCATGACGGCGGCCCGGCGGTCGAGGTCGATCTGAGCGGTGACCGCGTCCCCCACCTTGAGCACACCTTTGGTCATCTTACCGTAGTGCATATACTTGCCGCCCTTGTTTTTCTGCACATCGGTGACCTCAAATTGCAGGCCCTGCCCGCCTTTGCAGACGATCTGGCCGTGGTCGGCCACCTGGCCGCCCATCTCGGCATAGAAGGGGGTCTTATCCAGAACAACAATGGCCTCTACGCCGGAGACGATCTCGTCCACCTGCTGGCCCTCGGCCACGATGGACACCACTTTGGCATCCATCACCACGTTCTCGGTGTAGCCCACAAACTCGGTGGCGGGCACCTCCTTGCCGAACTCCACACCGGCCCAGCCCAGGTCGCCCAGGGCTTCCCGGGCCTTCCGAGCCCGCTGGCGCTGCTGCTCCATCTGCTTGTGGAACTCTGCCTCATCCAGGGTCATACCCTGTTCCTCTACCATCTCCAAAGTCAGGTCCACGGGGAATCCGTATGTGTCATACAGCTTGAAGGCGTCTGCACCGGAGAAGGTCTTCTCTCCCTTCTCCTGGTGCCCCTTGAGCATATCAGCAAAGATTCTCAGGCCGCCGTCAATAGTCTTGGAAAAATTTTCCTCCTCCACCCGGATAACCTTGGTAATATAGTCCTGCCGCTCCCGCAGTTCGGGGTAGTGACATTCGTTTTCATGGATGACCGTGTCACAGACGGTGTACAAGAAGGGCTCATTGACCCCCAGCAGCTTGCCGTGGCGGGCGGCGCGGCGGAGCAGACGGCGCAGGACATAACCCCGGCCCTCGTTAGAGGGAAGGACACCGTCACAGATCATAAAGGTGGCGGAACGGATGTGGTCGGTGATAACTCGAAGTGATACATCCTTTTCTTTCGACTCTCCGTAGTGGGCATGAGTGATCTCACTCACCTTGTTGGTAATGTTCATCACCGTATCCACGTCGAACAGGGAAGCCACTCCCTGGCAGACACAGGCCAGCCGCTCCAAGCCCATCCCAGTGTCAATGTTCTTCTGCTTCAGTTCCTCGTAGTGACCTTCCCCGTCGTTGTCAAACTGGGAAAACACCACATTCCAAACCTCAATATACCGGTCGCAGTCACAGCCCACGGTACAACCCGGCTTGCCGCAGCCCCACTGTTCGCCCCGGTCGTAGTAAATCTCGGAGCAGGGACCGCAGGGGCCTGAACCATGTTCCCAAAAGTTGTCTGCCTTACCAAACTTAAAGATACGCTCGGTGGGAATTCCGATCTCCTCATGCCAAATGCGGAAGGCTTCGTCATCCGCAGGGGTAGTCTCGTTGCCAGCAAAGACAGAGGGGTACAGCCGCTCTGGGTCCAGGCCCACCCATTCCGGGGAAGTGAGAAACTCCCAGGCATAGGGGATGGCTTCCTTTTTGAAGTAGTCGCCAAAGGAGAAGTTACCCAGCATCTCGAAGTAAGTGCCGTGGCGGGCCGTCTTGCCGATGTTCTCAATATCGCCGGTGCGGATGCACTTTTGGCAGGTACAGACCCGGTGGCGGGGAGGCTCCTCCTCCCCGGTAAACCAGGGCTTCATAGGGGCCATTCCGCTGTTGATGAGCAGCAGAGAGGCATCGTTTTGAGGAATCAGAGAAAAGCTGGGCAGACGAAGATGACCTTTGCTCTCAAAAAATTTCAGGAACATCTCCCGCAGCTCATTTAAGCCGTAAGGTTTGGGTTCTTTCATGTTGGTTACCTCCAAAATTCGTAATATTTGTTCGTTTTATTATAACGGTGTAATACTTTTCGCCATACTGTCCGGCTATTGCACCTGGGCTTCCACGCCCATCAGTTCCATTTCAACACTGTAGGCGATACGGTACAGGACACTTTTCTTCTCATGTTTACAGTAGAATACTGCTGTGCCGTACTCCTCACCGGTGGTTTTGAGGGTTTGCCCCGTGGTCATAGCTTCGGTCTCCTTCTCATAGGCTCCAGCTTTCTCCAGATTTTTCAGCATAGCCGCCTCAAAATCCTTTTGTGAAGCCCCCTCTTTGGCGTCCGGACGCAGGCGGTCGTAGACCCCCTGCCAATCCTGGTCGTTCAGCATTGTGACAATCTCCCGGCCTTCCTCCAGCACAGTGTCTTTGTCCATCCCCTCGGGCAGGGGCCGTCCCGACACTTTGCATCCGGACAACAGAAACAACAGTGTCACTCCGGCCAGCAGCCAAAACAATCTTTTTTTCATTCTCTCCTCCTTTCTATAAAAAACCGCCCCTGACAAACGTCAGGGGCGGAAAAATCCACGGTACCACCCTGGTTATCCCCACAAGCGAGGCATCTCATTTGTCCGTAACGGGGACAGGCCGTCCCGGTCACCCGGGCCGCTTGGGAGTGGCTTGCACGGTCAGCTCAAGGCCAAGGGCTTCCACCATCCCCTCTCGCTTCAGGCCGCTGTCTCCATGCTTCGCTCCTTCATCGCATTTGCGGGATTTATTTTATCATATATTTCGCACTTGTCAACAGTTTTCTCTGCCGCTCAGCCTCACATCTTTCAAATTTCCAACGGACGGCGGTTCAAAGACCCGCCGTTCTCATTTCCCCTCTTGCTCCAGGGTAGCCAGCTTCAGACAGGTGCAGAACACCTTGGCAGCCATCTCCACGTCCTTCAGGGCGGGGTAAGAGGGAGCAATCCGGATATGGCTGTCCTCCGGGTCCTTGCCATAGGGATAGGCCGCACCAGCCCCGGTCATCACCAACCCAGCCTCTTTACACAGGGCGACCGTCCGCTTGGCACATCCAGGACGGGTATACAGGCTGATGAAGTAGCCGCCCATCGGATCGGTCCAGGTAGCGATATCCAGAGGTTTGATCTCCTCATTCAGCTCCTTGAGGAAGGCGTCAAACCGCATACGCAGCAGTTCGCCGTGCTTCTTCATCAGTTCCAGGGTGTGGGCCTTGTCCTTGAGGAACCGTACCAGGCGCAGCTGGTTGAGCTTATCACAGCTGATCATCTGGGCATCCATCAGCTTGCTCAGGTGCTTGATGTTGGCCTCGCTGGCGGCCATCACTGCCATGCCAGAACCGGGCAGCGTGATCTTAGAGGTAGAAGCAAACTCAAAGACCAGGTCCGGGCTGCCAGCCGCAGCGCACAGCTTCAAAACATCAGGGAAGGGCACATAGTCGCCGCGAATCTCATGGACACAGTAGGCGTTGTCCCAGATGACCACGAAGTCGGGAGCAACGGGCTTGAGGGCGGCGATGCGGTGGATGACCTGTTCGGAGTAAATAAAGCCGTCGGGATTGGAGTATTTAGGAACGCACCAGATGCCCTTTACCTGGGGGTCGGCGGCCAGACGCTCCACCTCATCCATATCGGGGCCGTTGCCGTCACATTTCACGGCGATCAGTTCGATGCCAAAGGACTCGGTCACCCGGAAATGGCGGTCATAGCCGGGAACCGGGCACAGGAACTTTACCTTCTCTTCCTGAGACCAAGGCCGCTCACTGTGAAGCAGACCGTTGGACCAGGCTTTGGCAATCAGGTCATACATCATGTTCAAGCTGGAGTTGCCGCCCACAAAACACTGCTCCGGCGTTACATCCAGCATCTCTGCCCAATAGCGTCTGGCGCAGGGCATACCGGCCAGTTCGCCATAGTTTCGGGCGTCCACTCCGTCCACCACACAGTCATCGAAGTCCAAAGCAGTAAGCAGACCCCGGGACAGTTCCAGCTGTTCCAAGCTGGGCTTTCCCCGCGCCATATTCAGGGACAGTCCCTGCTGCTTCCACTGTTCAAATTCCTCTTTTACCGCTGTGTACTCATACTTGCCCATTTGAATAATTCTCCTCTCAATATTCTTCAAGGTCTTTTTGCGGCCTGCATCTGTGCGGAATTCCCTTTTTAAGGAAAACGGCAAAAAGTGAGCGTGCATCCGCCGCTTTCTTGGGTATTATACCATGTAATCCGGACGATGGCAAGGCCGTCCAGGCATTTTGTCCAGGAATTGGTGGAACAGCTATGTTCCCTCATATTTCCAGAACTTCCGTGTATCAAAGGCTTTCAGAGGTGCTTTTTATAACAAACACCCATATTTCTGTTGTATCACTGCAAATTTTATGGTATAATTCACGGAAAGGGGAGGGAATTCCAGTGAAATATATGAGGTTTGTCCAAAAATTGGAAGTCCTATTCTCCTTTGCGCTGGTTGCGTGCCTCATAACCGCCCTGTGTTTGACCACAGCCAGCGCAAAGGACAAGAGGACCGTGAAGGTCGCTTTTTTCCCCATGGAGGGCTACCATGAGACGAAGGCAGACGGCAGATTTGCGGGGATGGATGTGGAATACTTAGAAAGTCTGTGCAAATATGCCAACTGGAAGATCGAATTTGTAACGTGCGCTAGTTGGGATGAAGCCCTGCAAATGTTATCTGAGCATACGGTTGACCTGGTTGGAACAGCCCAATACTCGGCGGCCCGGGCAGAGACCTTTCAGTATGCGGACCTCTCCAGTGGCTACACCTTCGGCATCATCGCCACCAACGCGGACAGTCCTTTGGCCTACGAAGATTTTCAGGCGATGGAAAATATCACCTTTGGTATGGTAAAGACCTACGTCCGCCGCGATGAGTTTCTATACTACATGCGGGATCACGGAATTCTCTCACCAAAAATTCGAGAATATGACTCTACCCAGGAACTACAGTCCGCTTTGGAGACAGGCGGCATTGACGCGATGGTACACACCTTTATGGAAATTAAAGACGGCCAGCGTCTGGTAGGCCGCTTCGCGCCCCGGCCGTTCTACTACATCAGTTATTATGGCAACGATGCGGTCATGCGAGAACTGAACTACGCCATTGCGGACATCAAGATGTATGAACCGGAACTGGAAACCAAGCTGATGAATCAGTATTTCCAAAGCAGGCTGGATAAGACGATTGTCTTCACCACCAGCGAAAAGGAGTATATTGAGCAGACAGGGCCGATTGTCGCAGGATACTTTGCCGGCTACTATCCTTTTATCTATGAGGAGGACGGGGTGTGCAGCGGGCTTACCCGAGAAATGTTGGAATATGCGACCACTTTTACAGGGTTGAACATCCAGTGGAAGAAAATCGACAACCCGAACCACGCCAACGAGGCGCTTCTGAATGGGGACATAGACGTTATGACTTACTGTACCCATACAGAGGACGAGAGCAATGAAAATCAGCTCACCAAGCTGAAGGAGTATACCCGTATCCCGCTGGTACTTGTGATGGAGAAAAAGCGGGAGACCAGCGAAATTCAGACGCTGGCCGCTGTGAAGTACCTCAGCGAGGAGGCCAAACAGGTGACGGAACTGGACAGCGGTACTCAGCTCAAGCTCTTTGAGAGTCAAAAAGAGTGTCTGGACGCGGTGAAATCCGGCGCCGCAGACGCCGCACTGTGCGACGGATATTTGGCCGAATATCAGCTGAGTACCGTCATGCGCTATTATAACCTGGAAATCAGGCTGGTGCTGAACCTGGAACACGGCGTATCCATGACTGTGCGCAGCGAGGACACCCAGCTGGCCGGAGTGCTGAACAAAGCCATGCTGCCCATGGATACCCGGGCCATCAGCGACTATATGCTGGAACGCAATATCCACTCCGCAACCAGTGTAAGCCAATTTGTGGAGGACAACAGCGTTGCCATTATCTTCCTCCTTCTGCTTGTGCTGGCGGGGGTGGTGGCCGTTGCGGCATATATCATTCGTGACTCGAAAAAAATCCAAAAGCTGATGTATAAAGATGTGGAAATCGACCTCTGGAATCTAAACTATCTGATTTACTCAGGGGAAAAATTTCTGGAAGCGGAGCGGGGAAAGCATACCTACGCCATCGCCTACCTCAACATCTCCCAGTTCCAGCGTTATAAGGTGGTCTACGGCTGGACCAATGGACAGCGGCTTTTGGTCTCCATTGCGGATATCATTTCCCAATGTGCTCAAGGGGCGGGCGAGGTATGCGCCAAGGCGGACGGAGACCACTTTGTACTTCTGCTGTCCTCTGAGTATGGGGATATCGTGGAGCGGATGCGGAACATCGGCAGTTTAATTGAGGAATACATTTTCCAAAACACTGGCAGCCGCATCGAACTCCAGGCGGGACTGCGGATTGTTCCGCCTGATAATATCGACCTTCGAGAGGCCATTGTCTGCGCCGACCAGGCCATCGACTTTATTCAGCCGGGCAGCAGCGAACGCATCAAAATTTTTGACCAAGTTCTGGAACAGGCCATCAAGGAACGACACGAGCGGCAGGCGCTGCTGGATTCCATCCGTATCGACGGCTGCTTTGCCGCTTACTATCAGGCAAAAGTAGACGTCCGCACCGAGCAAATTGTGGGGGCCGAGGCCCTGGTACGCCTGTTGGATCCCACCGCTTCGGGCGCAGTCCGCTCCCCGGGCTTCTTTGTGCCTTACTATGAACAGACCGGCCGGGTGACCGAAATCGACTTCTTCGTCTTCCAATGTGTATGTCAAATGCTCCGCAGGCGGCTGGAGCACGGCGAGAACGTGGTGACCATCTCCTGCAATTTCTCCCGGCTCCACTTCATCAACCCGGATTTTGTAGACCGCCTTCTCAGCGTAATCGACAAATACGGGGTCCCCAAAGAACTGATCGAGGTAGAGGTCACCGAAACCATCGTGATGGAGGAGCTTCAGCAGAAGATTGCGGAACAAACTATGCACGACCTGCACACCAGAGGGATCCGCCTCTCGATTGACGATTTCGGGTCCGGATACTCCTCATTGGGCGTCATCGAAAAAATCCCGGCATCGGTCATCAAGCTGGACCGGTCTTTTCTGCTGAATCAGGAGGACCGGCAGCGTCAGGTCAAGATTATGAAACGCATTGTTGACCTGGCTCAGGACCTAAACGCGCAGATTGTCTGCGAAGGGGTGGAGACCGACGCGGACGTAGAACTGATGCGGGAAATTGGAGCCAACGTGGCCCAGGGCTACCGCTACGCCAAGCCGGTACCTGAGCCTGAATTCGAGGCCCGGCTGACCGAAAACGCGCGGCTTATACAGCCATAGAATCCCCGCTTCTCCCGTAGGGGCGGCTCAAAACGCCCTTGCAAATCTTCAAAAAAATCAAGATGGCTTTGAACACTTCTGTACAATCAGCCTCTTGCTGGCGGCAAAAAAAGACAGTATAATATTCCCGCTCCAAAAATTTGATTGGTGCGGGAACCTTTTTTATTTTCCCACGTCAAACCCCACAGAACCCAACAACCGGGTCGATTACAACCCTAAACAGAAAAGGAGTTTACTTATTATGAAAAAACGTATCTTTGCAGCAGTCCTGGCCTCCGCCATGGTTCTGTCTCTGGCCGCCTGCGGCAAGTCCGGCGGCAGTTCTTCCTCCAATCTCGGAAACAACTCTTCGGTCAGTTCCAGCCAGCTGGACGCCTCTCAGCCCGACGCGTCCCAGCCGGATGCCTCCAATCCGGACGGTTCCCTCTCCGGTTCCGCCAGCGGCGGGTCCTCCTCCTCGGACGGCTCTCTTCCTGATGGGAGCAGTTCCGGCAGTACAAGCGGCGGCGGGTCCTCCTCTGTAAACGCCAGCCTGACCCTCAACCGCACCGACGTCACCATGAAGACGGCGGGCTCTACCTTCAAACTGCGGTACACCGCTGAGCCCTCTGGCGTTGAGGCTTTCTTCAGCTCCAGCGACGAGAAGATCGCCACTGTGGACGGCAATGGCAATGTTACCGCTGTGGCCCCTGGCACCGCCACCATCACCGTCACCCTGGGCGATGAACTGGCTCAGGCCACCTGCATTGTCCGGTGCAAGTGGGACGAGACTTCCTCCGGCGGTTCCAGCTCCTCCGGTTCCTCTAACAGCTCCGGCAGCTCTTCATCCTCCAGTGTGAGCCTCTCTGACTTCTACACCACCATTACCGGCAAATATGAGTTCGGCTTCCTGGAACTGGCCGACAGCACAGTCCTGGAACAGCTCTACTCCGGTATGTCCAGCGTGGAACTGGAGCAGAACCAGATCTACTACTGTATGATGTCCATGAACAATGGTGAATTTGCCATGGTTCAAGTAAAGGACAGCAAGGATGTCGACACCGTCAAGGCCGCATTCCAGGCCCGCATTGACTACATGGTGGGCGACGGCAATGGTCCCGGCGGCGCCCAGTACCCCATGGCAATGGATCAGTGGGAAAACAATTCCCGCGTTGTCTCCAACGGCAACTATGTCATGATGGTAGTCCACGAGAGCTGTGATGACATTGTGAAGGAGTTTAACGCCCTGTTTTAAACACACCTTCCCGCAACGGGAAATGTGCCGCAAAACGGCAGTGGAGCCCGCTTCCTAGTCCGGGACCCAGAATCCCCCGTTCCTTTGCTTTGCGGCTTCCGGCCCCCTTTGTCAAGGGGGCCTTCGTTTTCCACTTAATTTCTGTCATTGAGGAGGTCTCCTATGGTCTTTTCTACTCCGATTTTCATGTTTTACTTTCTAACCCTTACACTGCTTGCCTATTACGTGGTTCCCCGAAGGGGGCGTAATGTGGTGGTACTGCTCTCCTCTCTGTTCTTCTATTACTGGGGCGAGCGGAACTACGTCGTCATTATGTTCCTGTCCACTGCCATCGACTATACCCATGGCCTGCTGGTGGAGCGGTGCAAGGCCAAAGGGAACGACCGTGGAGCGCGGGCGGCGGTGACTTCTTCCATCGTTTTCAATCTGGCTCTGCTGGGCTTCTTCAAGTATTGGGACTTTATTGCCGGGTCGCTCCAGGCCGCTGGACTGACCTTTCTTCCAGTGCTTGACATCCATCTGCCCATTGGTATCTCCTTCTACACCTTCCAGACGATGAGCTACACCATCGACGTCTACCGCGGAGACGCCCGGGCACAGCGGAACATCCTCAATTTCGGCACCTTCGTCACACTGTTCCCCCAGTTGATCGCCGGCCCCATCATCAAATATAAGGACTTGGGAGAACAAATCGACCAGCGGACCTGTTCCACTGAAAAATTTGCCTCTGGAGTGCAAATTTTCATGGTAGGACTGGGCAAAAAGCTTCTTATCGCCAACAATGTAGGAATGCTGTGGGACAGCTATAAAGCCATGTCCCCCGAGCAGCTGACGGTAGCCGGAGCATGGCTGGGGGTGCTGGCCTTCACCTTCCAGATTTACTTTGATTTCTCCGGTTACTCCGACATGGCCACCGGTTTGGGCCGGATGCTGGGCTTTGAGTTCCTGCCCAACTTCAACTATCCCTATATTTCTAAAAGTATCACCGAGTTTTGGCGGCGTTGGCACATCTCTCTGTCCACCTGGTTCCGGGAATACCTCTACATCCCGCTCGGAGGGAACCGGTGCGCCAAACCCCGGTGGATGTTCAACCTGCTTGTGGTTTGGGCGGCCACCGGCATCTGGCACGGGGCCAGCTGGAACTATCTGTTCTGGGGATTGTACTTTTTCCTTCTGCTGATGCTGGAAAAATTTTTCCTCCTCAAGTATCTGGAAAAAGCTCCCGCCATTTTGGGACACAGCTACACCATGTTTTTCGTTATGGTCAGCTGGGCAATCTTCGCCCTAGAAGACCTGAACCAATTGGGCCGTTACTTGAAGGTCATGTTCGGCATGGGCGGCGTTCCCCTGGCGGACGGCACATTCCGCTATTTTCTCTTCAGCTCCCTGCCCGTCCTCTGCATTGCCGCGCTGTCCTCCACTCCGCTGGGCCGGGCGGTCTACCGCAGCCAGAACCGAGCGGTCCAATATGTGCTATGTACCCTTTTGGTCACCGGCGGACTGCTGGTATGTACCGCCTACCTGGTAGCCAGCACCTACAATCCGTTTTTGTATTTCAGATTTTAAGGAGGCGCACCTATGTCAAAAAAATTCAGTATTTTCCTTACCAGTTTATTCTGCGCCTTCATCGGCGGTATGGCTGTCATCAGTTTGCTCCTGCCTGACAAGGACTTCTCTCCTTTGGAAAACCGCTTCTTACAAAAGCCGCCCAAGCTGTCGGCAGACAGCCTCAAAAGCGGAAAGTTTATGGAGGATGCGGAGGACTATGTTTCCGACCACCTTCTGGGCCGTGACCTATGGGTCGCTATGAAAGCGTGGAGTGAACGGCTGTCCGGCAAAAAGGAGAACAACGGGGTCTATTTTGGATCGCACAACACCCTCATCAACCGGGTTGAGACTCCCGCTCCCTCCAAGTTGGAAACAGACATGGGCTATGTCGACGCCCTGGTAGGCAATGTGTCTGTTCCGGTTTACTTCGGGCTCATCCCCTCCGCCGCCGAAATCTGGAAGGACCGCCTCCCGGCGGGCGCTCCCACTGCGGACGAAAAAAGCATCATCGACCAGCTGTATTTCTCCACTGGAGCCTCCACCATCGACCTATATGGCGCCCTAGCCTCCCACAGCGGCGAGGACATCTATTACCGCACCGACCACCACTGGACCAGTCTGGGGGCCTTTTATGGCGCCAACGCTATCTTTGAGGCCCTGGGTCTGGAACCTCTGCGCCTGGAGGATTACCAAAAAACCACCGTCACCGATCAGTTCAACGGCACCAGCTTCTCCACCTCTGGCGTGCGCTGGCTCCCCCCGGACCAAATTGACACCTATGTCCCAGACGACGGGATTCAGGTCACCTCCTGGTTCAAGGGCACGCCCGAGGAAGGCAGTCTCTATGTAGACAGTTATTTGGATGTAAAGGATAAATATTCCTATTTCCTGGGCGGCCGTCAACCGTTGTGCGTTGTGGAGAAGGCGGGCAGTACAGGCCCCAAGGCGCTGATCATTCGGGATTCCTACTCCGACTCCCTCACACCGTTTCTCACAGAACGCTTTTCCGAAATTCACCTCATCGACCCCCGGGACAACCTGTCCAGCATTAAGAATTACGTGGAACAAAATAACATCGACACTGTGCTTGTGCTGTACAGTTTTGCAAATTTCGCCACCGACTCAAATTTGTTCGTGTTGTCCCGATAAAACAGCCCGGCTCTTGTAAAAAGAGCCAGGTTTTTGCTGCAAAAAGAAATAACTCATCAGACAGGAACCCTGCCAGTATGGAAAAGAAAGCCATGCAAATTTCTGTATATCCTGCCAACTCCTGCGGATACTAATTCCGGCAAAGCAATTTTGACTGTTAAATTGTTCGGATAAAACCGCAGGAGGCATGAGAGAAATGAAAGCAACAGGTATTGTGCGCCGGATCGACGATTACGTTATAATTAGGGACAAAGTCGGAAAGCCTTGAAAACACTGGTGTTTCGCTGATTTTGTCCAACTTCTGCGCACCAGATAATCATGGGTGGGAAGGCTTGCGGTGGGCTGAAACCGCACAGGAAGGAGGAGGGCAGCAATCACAATTCAGCTATAGGAGCATCCCCGCAGCCGACGCACTTTTGTCGGTTGCGGGGCTTTTTTATTTCCCCAAATTCTGCGGATTTGACACCAGCGCCTCTGGCGAGCTGGAGAGTGTCCAGCAGGTCAAACTGGAACCGGTCGCCTACCAGCCAGCTGACCCATTCACACCTCTGGCGGCTCTCTGTCAGCCGCAGTCCCAGGTATAAAGCACATCGGAGACACTGATTAACATTTCCTGCTTGCACTTGGGACAATACAGCGGAAACCTTTCAAGCACCGTATCTTCGTATACTTTTATTCGGGTCTTTCCGCTACAGGCAGGACAGCATATCCAGTGAGAACAATTTGGTGTTGCGTTCATTTGCATCACCTTATGTTATCAATGCTCCTGGGGTGGAGTGGAAACCTGGGGTCCTGCTATCCGCAATTCTCTGTGTAGCCGAACAGCCATAACTGCGGTGACAATCGCTGAAATAATGTCTGCTATCGGCTGTGCGTAGAGAACGCCGCTTAATCCCCAAACCGCTGGAAGTATCAGA
>JAAWIE010000190.1 GCA_022796195.1 Lawsonibacter sp.
GATTAAAACAGATTATCGAATTTTTAAATTAACAAGAATGACTGGTTCTTTTTTTATTAGGGATTCTACTCTATTTCCTGTATCGATAAAGCCTTCTAGAGAGTATTTTTTATTTTTTATATAGATTAGCACTTCATATTTATTGCTATAAGTATTTTTATAAGCAATTAATTCTTTTACAATTAAATAAATTATGATTGGGGATACTGTTAAAAGTATTAAAAAGTTAAAATAGTAATTGGAATTTAAATCGAATAAGTAAATTGTCCCTCCTAGGATGATACTAATTAGGTAGAAGTAAAAGAGATTCTTTAAATAATTATCTTTACCGAATGAAACTAGAATTATTGCACTACTGATAATTGTTTTTAATATTAATAATTCTATATTTGATAATTCGATAAATAAAAGGAAAGTGGTAAGAGAACCTATAGTACTTCCAAAGAGCAGACGATAGATTTTTTTATTTAATTTTAAGACTTTTTTAGTACCGTAGAGGAGCATAAAATCAAGTAAGAAATTTATTACAAAGATAAATTCAAAATAGACTTTCATTTAATCACCGATAACATTATATAAAGAAAAAAACGACTTATCTGTCGTTTTATAGTTAGATTTTCTTTTTATTTATAAATATTTTAATTATGTATGATAAGAAAACCGCCATGATAAAGACGAATGCCCATTTTAATATCATATTTAATAGTGGGATTGTTCCTGTATATTTATTTATAATATCAAAAATGTTTTCTGGTAAATATTTTCCTATTAGTGCTGCGACATCTGGTAGACCTATATTATTTTTTATAAATGTTAAAATTCTTAAGAAGATATCAATAATTGCCATAAAGAAGACGAATGATGAGAATCTCTTAAAGAACATTATAACAACTACGATTAAAATAATTAATACAATTAAATCTATATACATACTTTTACCTCTTCTATTCTATATTTAGAACAATAGTAGTACCATCATTTAGAGTTCTTGTTAGGGTTTTACAATCATCAGATATTTGGTAGCTAAAGCTAACGTTTACTGGAACACCTGCTGTATTATCGTTTAAAGCTATTATTTTATTACCTAGAAGATAATCACCATTTGCAGATGCGGTATCAATTGTTAAGGAATATGTTCCGTTGTCAGAAAGTGATAGTTTTTCTTTGAATACTTGATTATTTATTGTATATTCTCCATTATAAATACCAGTATAGAAGTTTTGACAATTAATTACTTTGTCTTCTTTAAAAAAATCATTTTCATCAAGAATCTTTTCCATTTTTATGGTCATATCATTAATAAAGCTGTCCATACCATTAGCAATGCTTTTTTTAAAAATAAAGAAGACAGCGATTAGTATGATAACGATTACTGCTACTATTAAAACAATTATTCCAATTATTCTAAATTCTTCTTTATTTTCTGATTGCATTTCTTTTTCTAATTTTTCTGTTAATATATTAGTTTCATTGTTATAAGGATTTTCTTCAGTGCCATTTTCATCGAACTCTGCTTTTTTTTTATTTTCTTTATTATCTTTTATGGTTGCTATTAATTCTACAAAGAATTCTTTCATAGTACTACTCCTATTCTTTATAATTGTATCATCTTTTTCAAAAATAATATAGTCTTAATTTAATAATTTGTCACCTTCTTCTAACATATTTGTTATAAATACTCCATATCCTTTATTAGTTTCATTTACTATTACATAATTTACTACACCAATTATTTTGTTATTTTGAATTATTGGAGAACCACTCATTCCTTGAATAACTCCTCCAGTACTTTTTAAAAGCTTTTCATCAGTAATCTCAAATAAAATATTTTTTACAGTATTGCTTTCATCAATTGAAATTATATCTATTTTGAATGTTTCAATATTATTAGAATTAATAACGGTTTTTATTTCAGCTGGACCTTTTTTTATCTCATCTTTTGTACCTACTTCATAGGTCTTATCTGTTGGAAGTTCATCTAAATATTTTCCAAAAATACCATTTTGCTCGTTTTTACTAATGCTTCCTGTTTCATCATTTTTATTATATTCTGCTTGTTTTTCTCCTGCAGTACCGTTGATACTTTTTTTGATAGATTTAACTTCAGCTTTATAGATTGAGCCATCCTTTATATTAAATTTTGAAAGTGAAGTGCTTTCTAATATCTCATGTCCTAGTGAACCAAATATCCTAGTTTCTGGATCAATATAGGATAATGTACCTATACCATTTATTTGATCTTTTACATAAAGACCTGTTTTTATTAGGTCATCTTCTTTTTCTAATTTTAGATTTATTTCTTTAAATTTACTATCTCTTTCAATAGTAAATTTATATTCTTTTTCAGCAGTGATTAATTGATTTAAGGAATTTATATTATTTACTTTTTCATTATTAACTTCTTTTATAATATCTCCTATTTTAAAGCCTGCGTCTTTTGCGATTAATTTATTATTTACTTCATAATAACCAACTACATAAACACCATTAGAATGTACTTCTATACCTATTGTTTCTCCGCTTACTATTATTTTATTGGAATAAGCATAAATATTAAGTGGTAAGAGCATTATAAGTAATAGAATTATTACTGTTTGTCTTTTCATATTAACACCTCATATATATTTTCGACATAATTGTACAAAATATACATTTTTTTAAGTGAACTTTTTGGAATTATTTTGACTTTAAAGAAAAATAAAGATATATTTATAATATAGAGGTGAAAATATGAGTAATGATAATTATGAAGGTGGCAGATATGATGATTATGAGAGAATGAAAAAGAAATCTACTTCTGGTCGTACTAGTTCTAATAGAAAAGGAAAAAAAG
>JAAWIE010000179.1 GCA_022796195.1 Lawsonibacter sp.
ATTAATGGCAAGAGCAATAAATGGAGAAGCAAGAGGAGAGCCATATGAAGGACAAGTAGCAGTTGGAGCTGTTATATTAAATAGAGTAAAAAGTTCACAATTTCCTAATACTATAGCTGGTGTAATATATCAATCAGGAGCTTTTACTGCAGTTGCAGATGGACAAATAAATAAGTCAATCGCAGAAGGATCTACAGTCTATAAAGCTGCACAAGACGCAAAAAATGGCTGGGATCCAACAGGAGGATGTATATATTATTTTAATCCAAATACAGCCACAAATAAATGGATATGGTCAAGACCATTAGTTAAAACTATTGGAAAACATAGATTTTGTAAATAATAATATTCTGGGGTCGGGTTAAGAAATGGTAAAATTTCTCACTTTGAGACCCGACCCGAAAATGGGAAAAGAAAGGAAGAGTATAATGAATGAGAATAAGGAAAGGTTAAAGAAGGGGTATATGATTGGAGCAATAGTTATACTTATAGCAGTTGCTATTGCTATGGGGGTAATGTTGTATAGAAATCAAAGACAATATAAACAGGCTTCTGAAAATAATTATAATATGGCGTTTTTTGAATTGGTGGATTATGTTCAAAATGTAGAGACTTATCTTGCTAAATCTTTGATTTCGTCAACACCAGAACATGGGGCTGAGACATTAACACATTTATGGCGTGAGGCTAATTTGGCTCAGAGTTATTTAAGCAGATTGCCAATAGAAAGTCAGGAGTTAGAAAATACAGAGAAGTTTTTAAATCAAGTTAGTGATTATAGTTATACTTTGTCTAGAAAAAATATTTATAATGAAAAGTTATCACAAGAGGAATTAGCAAATTTAGAACAATTGCATGGTTATAGTGTAGAATTAGAGAATACATTGAATCAATTGTCAGAAGATTTAAATAATGGAAGATTTGACTGGGGAGAGTTAAGTAACAAAGGAAAGGTAGCTTTTGCACAACAGGTAGATAATGTATCAAAAGAGAGTTTTAGTAATTTGGAAGAGAATTTTCATGAGTATTCAGGTTTAATATATGATGGTGCTTTTTCTGAACATTTAACAAGTAATGAAACAAAGGGGCTAACTGGAGAGGATATAGAAGAGGAGCAAGCTAAACAAAAGGCAGAGGAGTTTATAGGAAAAAATAATATAAAAGAAATAAATAATTTAGGATATTCAGAAAATGCAACTATTCCAGTTTATGATTTTTCTATAACAAACAATAATGATAATACAATTAATATCTCAATATCGAAAAAAGGTGGACATGTTGTGTATATGAATACAAATAGAGATGTTAATTCTGAAGTAATATCACAAGAAGAGGCTGATAAAAAGTCTAAAGAATATTTAGATTCTAAAGGTTTTAACAATATGAAGGAAACATATTATTTAAAACAAGAAGGGATTGTTACAATTAATTATGCATATTCACAAAACAATGTGATAATGTACCCGGATTTAATAAAAGTAAAAGTCGCATTAGATAATGGAGAAGTTTTAGGTGTTGAAACAACGGGATATTTAAGTAATCATACACAAAGAGATATAAACAAAGTAAAAATAACATCACAAGAAGCAAAGAAAGATTTAAATAAAAATCTAAATATAGAAAGTGAATCTCTAGCAGTAATACCAACTGAATGGAAGACGGAAATACTTTGCTATGAATTTAAAGGTAAAGTTGATGATAGAGAATTTTTAGTTTATATAAATGCTGAAAATGGAAGAGAAGAAGATATATTAATAATTACTAATACTCCTAATGGAACATTGACAATGTAATTTTAGGGACGGAGCAAAAATTTCACATATTATTAAAAATGAAATTTTTGCTCCGTCCCTAAAATCTCAATGTCTTTTGTATGTATCTTTTGATAGTAGTTGTGAACCAATAATTTTTCCATCACGTTTTAAAATTTTGTATGCTTCTGAGTAAATTGCGGTTGAAGTTCTTCCAGTTTCATAAGAAGATATTTCTACTTGACAATCGTCTTCTTGTTTTAAGCCAAATATTTTAAAGTTTGCAATTCCACCAGATACAGAGCATACAAGCTTAATTGGATAATTTCTATTATTTTTAAATTGAAAATCAATTGATCCATAAACTACAGTTGCATCTCTACTTGCTGTTACATAAGAAGGTATAAATTGATGATTTGTTCTTTGTACTATTTCCAAATTAGCATAAACAACAGCATTATATAAAGTTGATGTTACTTGACATATTCCTCCACCTAGTCCATCTACAACTTTTCCTTGTACATAAATAGGTGCTTCTTTATATCCTGCTGAAATTGTTCTTGAGCCTACGACTTTGTTATAGGAAAAAGTTTCACCAGGCATTACAACAGTTCCATTTATTTTTCTACCAACAAGCATTAAATTTGTTGCTCGATTCCAATTACTAGCCACATAACGAGTAGAAAAAGTAGACAATAAATCTGGAAAAGCTTCTGTTCCTATCATATTAGTAGTAATATTAGGAGTAATAATGCGTAAGGGAATCACATATTCTTCTTTTTTTTCAGAAGCAATGAAAGCTTTTGCCTCTTCTAAAGAAATTTGGAAATCCATTCCATTTTCAGAAGGATGGATCGCAAAAGGCTCTTTGGTATAAGAAGCATCAACAGGATCTTTACGGATTTCTTGATAGATTTGTTCTATATTGATTTCTTTTGGTTGTTCCGATTTTACAACAATTTCTACTGGTTGCGTGAAAGCAGAAAGAGTAGAAATTGAATTTTTAATGGCTTCTATGGTTGCTTCCACATTTACTACATTTCCTTCTTTT
>JAAWIE010000167.1 GCA_022796195.1 Lawsonibacter sp.
GATGCGGGCGTAGGAGGCCAGGTAGGAGATCAGGCCGATGTTGGGACCTTCGGGGGTCTCGATGGGGCACAGACGGCCATAGTGGGAGTAGTGGACGTCGCGCACGTCGAAGGAGGCCCGGTCACGGCTCAGGCCGCCGGGGCCCAGGGCGGACAGACGGCGCTTATGGGTCAGCTCGGCCAGGGGATTGGTCTGATCCATGAACTGGGACAGGGGGCTGGACCCGAAAAATTCCTTGATGGCGGCGGTGACAGGCCGGATGTTAATCAGGCTCTGAGGGGTTACCACGTCCATGTCCTGGGTTGTCATCCGCTCGCGGATCACCCGCTCCATGCGGGAGAAGCCGATGCGGAACTGGTTCTGGATCAGCTCACCCACGCAGCGCAGGCGGCGGTTGCCCAGATGGTCGATGTCGTCCTTGGTACCCACATTGTGGGCCAGGCAGTTGAGGTAGTTGATGGAGGCCATAATGTCCTCCACAGTAATGTGGTTGGGAATCAGCTCCTCCTTGGAGCGGCGGATGGCCTGCTTCAGCTCGTCGCCCTGATACTGGTCCAGCAGCTGGCACAGCACAGGGAAGAAGACCATCTCGTCAATGCCCACCTCGGCGGGGTCAAAGTCCACAAAGTCCTCCAGACGGACCATGTTATTTGAAAAGACCTTCACCTGCTTGCCGTCCACATCCACCACGGCCTCGTTGACGCCTTTGCGGTCCAGCTCCTGGGCCTGCTCCCGGGTCAGGAACTGACCGGCCTCGGCCAGGATCTCGCCGGTGCGGGGGTCGGCCACAGGCAGAGCCAGGCGCTGGCCGGACAGGCGGGTCCACAGGGCCATTTTCTTGTTAAACTTGTAGCGGCCTACGGTGGACAGGTCGTAGCGCCGGTGGTCGAAGAAGGTGGCGTTGATAAGGGTCTCGGCGGAGTCCAGCGTGGGGGGCTCGCCAGGGCGCAGCTTGCGGTAGATCTCCAGCATGGCCTCTTCATAGGTCTTGCAGGCGTCCTTCTCCAGGGTTGCCTTGATGCGCTCGTCCTCGCCGAAGAGTTCGAGGATCTCCGCGTCGGTGCGGGGGCCCAGGGCGCGGATGAGGCAAGTGACGGGCAACTTACGGTTCTTGTCGATGCGGACGTAGAAGATGTCGCTCAGATCGGTCTCATACTCCAGCCAGGCGCCCCGCCCGGGGATAACGGTGGTGGTGAAGGTGAGGTTTTCCGCCTTGTCCGCCGTCCGGGTGTAATACATGCCGGGGGAGCGGACGATCTGGGAGACAATGACCCGCTCGGCGCCGTTAATGACAAAGGTGCCCGAGTTGGTCATGATGGGGAAGTCCCCCATGAAGATCTCCTGCTCGGTGATCTGGTTATTGTTGGCGTTGGTGTTGCGCAGCTGGACCTTTACCTTAATAGGGGCGGCATAGGTGGCGTCCCGGGCCTTGCACTCCTCCACGTCGTACTTGGGCTTTTCGTCCATGGAGAAGTCCACGAAGGACAGCTCCAGGTTGCCGCCATAGTCCACGATGGAGCCCACGTCCCGGAACACCTCGCGCAGGCCCACGTCCAAAAACCACTGGTAGGAGGTTTTTTGTACCTCCAGCAGATTGGGCATCTCCAGGATCTCCTCGTACTGGGCGAAGCTCTTTCGTGGGGTCTTGCCGTACATTACGTCCTTGACGACCATGCTAAAAAATCAACTCGCTTTCTTCAGAATTCACGGTTGGTCTTCCCTGCTGTTTTGCCGAAATAGGGGGAAAGCGGAGGGAAATGCCGTCAGTATGCACAATTTCAGCGAGAAAAACAGAAACTATACACACGGATGCGTGGACGCTTTTCCGGCGCCTGCCCTTGCTATTCCGGCGGGGATGTGATAAACTGAGACTGTGAATTTGGAACAGTGCCCTTTTTTGTAGCTAAGGGCATAAATGCATTTTATTCTACCATAACTGGAATAGGCTGTCAAGGCCTGTTCCGGTTTTTTTATTTTATATGATAAATTTTTTCTCCAAAAAAACGAAAAGAAATTTTCCGAAATTATTTGACAAGAGGTAACAAATGTGTTACAATTCGGTTACAACTTCAAAAGCACATCAAATCTGAAAAGGGAGGCAATCCAATGGCCAACGAAAAGCTGCCTCTTTCCTATAAGGGTCATCCCCTGCGTCGGAAAGATAATTTGATTTACTACGGCACCATGGCAGAGAAGTACATTATTATGCTCCAGATTCTGTCCGCAAAGGACCAAGACGGCCTGAAAATGGCTGATAAAGTGTCCATTCAGCTCCAGCTCACCGACCCAGACCTGAAAAGCCGTGACCGGGTGGTAAAAAAGAGCGAGAAGGACAGTCTCTATGCCGCTATGGACGTGGCTTCCGTGTGGCTGGACCGGGCCCTGTCCGGCAAATAACATCGAGAAGATACTGCTGATAAATCGTCTGTTATAGAAAAGAGGAGGACGTCGATATGCATCTCCATCGCGCTTTGGCCCGTCTGACTGCCAGTGTCCTGCTGGCGGGCGTTCTGGCCGCCCCTGCCCTTGCCGTCACCGGTACCGTCGATACCGAAGATTCTTATCTGCGGATGCGTGCTGAGGCCAACACCACCAGCGCCATCCTGAAGCAGCTGGCCCACGGCACCCAGGTGGAGATCCTCTCCACCCTGGAGAACGGCTGGTATCAGATCTCCTTCGAGGGGAGCACCGGCTATGTATCCGGTGAATATCTCACCGTCCCCGAGGGGTCCGAGGTGGCGCCCGCCGCCGTCCCCC
>JAAWIE010000168.1 GCA_022796195.1 Lawsonibacter sp.
GGCCGCCACCATCGACGGCTGCAACCGCATCCAGTCCATGATGAAGGTCCTCCTTCCGGTGGCCGCCCCCGGCATCGTCACCACCCTGATCTTCATCTTTATCAACGCCTGGAACGAGTACACGGTGGCCCTATGCCTGATTCAGGATGACCTGCTCAAGCCCCTCACCGTGGGCATCAACACCTTCAACGGCTATAACATCATCGAGTGGCAGTATCTCTTTGCCGCATCCATCTTCGCCATAATCCCCGTTGTCATTCTCTTTATGAGCATTGAGAAAAATCTGGTCAGTGGTCTGGCCTCGGGCGGAGTCAAGGGCTGATTTTCCGCCAAGAAAAAATCCACTGATTTCACTGAAATTGGTGGATTTTCTCTGTACGCTATGCTATAATAAGTTTGGTTTTCTCGGCAGGCGCCCGGCCAGGGATCCTGTTTTGAAAACTGCACAGTCTTTATGAAAAGGAGCATTTATTATGCAGATTTATCGGGAAAAGGACTATGACGCCCTGAGCCGGCGCGCCGCATCCATCATTGCCGGAGAAATTATCCACAATCCTGCCTGCGTACTGGGTCTGGCCACTGGCTCCAGCCCGGAGGGCGCCTACCGGTACCTGGTGGACTGGTATAAAAAGGGCTTTGTCAGCTTTAAGGACGTGCGCAGCGTCAATCTGGACGAGTATGTGGGCCTGGCCCCCGACCACGACCAGAGCTACCGCTACTTCATGCAGAGCAACCTGTTTGACCATGTGGACATTCTTCCCGAGCACACCCGCGTGCCCGACGGCCTGACCCGCGACCCCGGGGCTTTCTGCGCGGAGTATGACGCCTACATCCGCTCCCTGGGCTATGTGGACATGCAGCTGCTGGGCATCGGCCGCAACGGCCACATCGGCTTTAACGAGCCCGACGACCACTTTGTCAAGGAAACCCACGTGGTCGATCTGGCTGAGAGCACCATCGACGCAAACTCCCGTTTCTTTGCCACCCGTGACGACGTTCCCAAGCAGGCCATCAGCATGGGCATCGGTGCCATTATGGGGGCCAAGAAGGTTCTCCTTGTGGCCAGCGGCGAGGAAAAGGCAGACGCCGTCTATCACAGCGTCTGCGGTTCCATCACCCCCAAGTGCCCCGGCTCCATTCTCCAGCTGCACAAGAACGTGGTGCTGGTAGCCGACGAGGCCGCCCTCAGCAAGCTGACCGCCGCCGGGGTGGAGGTATGAGGATAACCGGCGGCCGGGTCTTTGACCTGGAACAGGGCTTTGCAGCCCGGGATGTCTGCACCGACGGCGCACTCATCTCCCGGACCAGCGGGGATGACACCGTTCTGGATGCCAGCCGGTGCTACGTCATCCCCGGTCTGGTGGACGTCCACTTCCACGGCTGCGTGGGGGAGGACTTCAGCGACGCCACTCCCGACGGCCTGCAAAAAATTGCCGACTATGAGCTGTCACAGGGCGTCACCTATATCTGTCCCGCAGGCATGACCCTCCCCGAGGAGCAGCTGACCGCCATCTGCAAAAACACCGCCGCCCACCGGGCCAAAAACACCGGCGGGGCCGAGGTGGTGGGTGTCCACCTGGAGGGACCCTTTCTGTGCATGGCCAAGAAGGGCGCCCAAAACGGGGACTACCTCCACGCGCCGGACGCCGCCATGCTGCAGCGCCTCCAGGATGCGGCGGAGGGCTGCGTCAGGCTGGTCACCCTGGCTCCGGAGGAGCCGGGCTCCGTGGAGTTTATCAAGGCGGCAAACAGCATGGGGATCCATGTCTCTCTGGGGCACACGGTCGCCGGCTACGAGACGGCCAGGGCCGCCTTTGAAGCGGGGGCCGACCACGCCACCCACCTGTACAACGCCATGCCCCCTCTGGCCCATCGGGACCCCGGCGTCATCGGCGCGGCTTACGAGTGTCCCTCCGTCAAGCCCGAGCTGATCTGTGACGGCATCCATATTCACCCCTCCGTGGTGCGCCTCACCTTCGGCCTGTTCGGAAAGGAGCGGATGATTATCATCTCCGACTCCCTCCGGGCCACCGGTATGCCCGACGGAGAGTACCCCTTCGGCGGCCAGATGATCGAGGTCCACGGCAGCCGGGCCACCATTCTGGGCCACCCGGAGACCCTGGCCGGCTCGGTCACCAGTCTGATGGGCTGTCTGCGCCAGGCGGTGTCCTTTGGCATCCCCATGGCTGACGCGGTGCGGGCCTGCACCTACAATCCCGCCCAGTCCATTGGCATTGACGGCCGGACCGGCACCCTGGATGAGGGCAAGGAGGCCAGCATCGTCCTGCTGAATGAGGAGGACCTGTCCATTAGGGCAATTATCTTTAAGGGGCAGAAGATGTAACATTGTGTAGGGCAAGGGCTCTGCCCCTGCCTCCTGCCAGAGGCAAACCTGTTTCAGGCAAGGGCAGAGCCCTTGCCCTACATGACGAAACAGGTCCGTGCCTTTCCCCCGTTGGAATGGGCGGGTCCGCCCGCCTTTCCAAATATAATCCAAGGGTCGGGGCGCTACTCCATCACTATAGCCCCCGGCACCAAACAAAAGGAGGAAAAAAACCGCTGCGGCTTGCGGTGCGGCAGTGTGGAGACCTGTCGTAAAGCTCCCGGAGGTTCTGCTTCTCCGGGACGAGTTGGAGAAGGCGGAGGCCGCTCCAGCAAAGCCGAACGCTATGGCAACTCTGAACCTGAAGAACATCCAGAAGATCTACCCCCACAGCAACGACCAGAAGAAAGCCAAGAAGAAGAAGGGCG
>JAAWIE010000027.1 GCA_022796195.1 Lawsonibacter sp.
GCCAGCATCCTTATAGACAGCCAGGTCCCCGCCAGCCATCTTGCGGCACATGTCCAACTGACCGGAGATGGACAGGCTGTCTTTTTTCAGCAGGGACTGCCGGGCATACGCTGCGTCAAATTTCATTGGCAAGCCCCGGATTTACGCGCTCTGCTTGGACGCCGCTTCCTTCTTAGCCAGAAGTACGGCGGTACAGAGCCGCTTTGTATCAAGGAGCGCCTGCCGGCGGTCCTCCGGGGCAGCATACTCTGGGTGGGTGTGTTTGATATTCATAATCATCCCTCCTCGGGACATCCTATGAGCGGCCGTCGGAGGAAATGTCTGGGGTTCAGGGAAAGGGCATCTTGGTTTTCAAGACTTCCTTTGTAGGGAGAGCGGTCAGCGGGAGATAAATCAACGAACGCCAATGGATTGGGGGGCCGTGGACTATTGACAAACTGCGCCGGCTATATAAATGAAGCCCCGGAGCAGTTCAGAAGCGAACAACTCCGGGGATATACTTTTGGGCAGAAAATTGACCTGTAGTCAGGTGCTGAACCGAGGAAAACAGAGAAGCGGCAGTTGGGGAAATTGGTCAAATTATTGCAGTTTGTTTGTCAAAAAAGGGAGGCTGGAAAATCTTGGAATGTATGTGCCGCAAGGGGTTTCCTATGTTACACTCGGTTCCACATCCCACTGGATGGGCTCCATACCAATGGAGCGAACCGCATTGACTGAATTGTCGTCATAGTCCCCGTAGGGCAGGCGAACCAGCGTGGGGCGCACGCCGGTCACCTTCTCAATTTTGTCATTGCAGGCATTCAGATCGGCTACCACCTCATCCGCGGAGAGCTGGGGATAATGGGCGTGGGTGTTGGAATGATTCATTACCTCATGTCCGGCATCGTAAAGCGCCTTCACCGACTCGGGGTATTTATCCACCCATTCGCCCACCACAAAGAAGGTAGCGGGAACCTTATACTGTCCCAGAATGTCGATCAACTGCTGGGTATCCTCGTTGCCCCAGGGTAATGTTATTTTGCGGCATACATAAGAACTCACACTATGTCGCTTTCTTAATCATATTTGCAACATTCAATGGCTCGGTGAGAACTTGCGTGCCATCGGGTGTCTTCCCAGTAGAAAACGCTACCCTCCAGAAATCATAATTGTTCTTTCCACCGAAAATTGTGGAGGCCATACCACGATCTTTCCAGATAGCAAGCGATTTTAAATTCTCTAAAAAGGTTCTTATATTTTCCCAAAGTTGATCCGGTAACTTCTGTTGAAATAAGTTTTCATCGTCATACATGGCTCCAGTAAATGCAAAGTGGTTTTTAATGAGGAGCTTAATATACTGAATCCAGTTATACATAATTTCCTCTTTAAACAGACGGCAAGCAATTAAATGTTCATCTGTGATGCTGTTACCTGAACCTGTTGCAATTTTATTCTCAATTTTATTGGTCCCCAATTCGTCATCAAATTTATCGATCAGCAGTTCTTCTGCAATGATATTGCACAACTGAATGAGTTGCTCCTTTTCGAGAATCCTTGGGTTGAACCCTTCGTCCACCCGGTAATCAATAGGTGTACTTAAAATGGTTTTTGCATTGACAAAAGACGAAAGAAGGGTTTTCTCAAAAGTGCTGTACGACAAAGGCAAGGCTGTACCTCGGCCCTCAAAGTTGATGTAAGATTGCAGTTTGTTGTCCGGGCTGCGGGTAATAGAATTCTTTTGGCTGTTGATAATATAAACCTTCACGTTGCCGCGTTCACCCTTGAAATGTTCAACCAAATTTTGTTCAGAAAAAGAGAAATCATCTTCCTGCAAGCTATGATCCCGCTGATATTTCTTTAGCCGCTCTGTGTATAATGTATCATGCAGCTGACGAACGATAGCTTTGTCAAAAGCGATCTGCTTGAGTTTGCTTCCGGCGATTGTGTTTGTTTCGATCAATCGGTCAATATCTGGTTTAATAAAGAGCCTGACAACAATTTTGCGAACTCCAAGCATTAACTGGGCAACAGCCTTGTGCTGCCCATCGAAAATTTTGATTTTTCCTTCTTCGATTCTGGCAAGGCTTAAATGAAGCTGTGGATTTGGCTTGTGAAATTCTTTGATAAGCAGGCTGATCGAACTATTGATTCCTCGGGGATTGATCGCTTCGTCATGGTACAGATATTCAATCGGGACACAGATAAAAGCAGTTTTTTCATTTGTTAGAACATCTGTAAAAATCTCAGTTCGCCTTATGATTGTGTCTCCGATTTCATCAAAGGAGTATACCAGTTCTCCCTGTTCCTCCTTATGCTTAAACTCAAATTGAGAGCCACCATTCGCAATTAAGACATGTTTTAATGAGGGAACTTCTTTAGTTGCTTCGGCATCCTTTATGATTTGATCCAGTTGGAACAATTTTTTAGCCACCATCAAATCGGCATCCTGTTTTGATTTATTGCAATGCTCATGAGCAAGCGCAAAGTTTGAAGGTTCGTCTTTCCCTCCATTTGCCAAAGGGCGGATGTGGTCGATGTTGACAGTCTGAACATCTAAATCGATTGCTTTTTCACATATAAAGCATTTGTCTGTTTGAATTTCCCAAAGCTGTTTAATTAAGCCTTGTTTATCCTCGCTGCTCAATGAATCAAGATATTTTGAATTTCCCATATAATGGCCTCCCAATAATTAGAGTAGCATAATAATACTATATTTGCGTAACAATCTCAACTTAAATGCAAAATGTTGCATACAGCGGCACCGCCTTCTGTCCCTCCTCCATGCCAAAATTCTTACCAGACAGCTTGATCGCATAGCTCGGCTGGTATATCTTCCGGTAAGCGTTCAGACTTTTCGCCTGGGTATGCTCCGCCGCTTTGACCTCAATAGGGATAATAGCTCCATCCAACTGCACCAGAAAATCCACTTCATAACCGTGATCTCCTGTCCAATAATAGCAGCTATGACCGCCAGCAATGAGTTGGTTGCAGACATAGTTCTCCGCCATGCCGCCCTTGAAGTCGTCCAGATCATGGGTGGGATACAAGATATCCTCCGGAATGATTTCTTTCTTCGCGCACAGCAGCCCTACATCGGACACATAAGTCTTGAACGCGTCAATGTCCCGATAGTTCTCTAGTGGCTTTTTTGCCTGTTCCGCTCGATATATCCGGCTCACGATCCCGGAGAGGACAAGCCACTCGATGGCGTTCTCAAACTCAGAGGCCCGCCCGCCCTTCTTCACCAGCTTGTACTGGAAGCGGGTATTTTTCTTGGAGAGCTGCACCGTGATATTGTCGTAGACCAGCCTAGTCTTTTTGATCTCGTTCTCCTTGTTGTACTTGCTCATGTCGTTGAGATAGGCGGCTAAAATTGTCTCCTGGATGTGCCGCACCAGAATATAGTCGTGGGTCTCTACAAACTTGCTGACACAGTCGGGCATTCCTCCCACCACCTGATACTGGCGGTAATAGTTCATTGCGGTTTCGTGGAGGGCGGTGGGCATGGGGGTGTTATGAGTAAAGCAATCCTTGATCCGCTCCACCAGCTCAGCTTCCCCGCAGGCCAGGAGAAATTCCTCCATGTCCATAGGGTAGAGGGTCTTCATATCCACCTTGCCCACCGGGAAAGAGAACTGCTTCCGGTTGACCGCCACGCCCAGCAGACTGCCGCAGGCGATCACATGGTACTCCGGGGCCTGTTCGCAGAAATATTTCAAGGCAGTCAGCGCCCGTTCACACAGCTGCACTTCATCGAAGATCACCAGCGTCTTTTCCCGGATGATGGTCTGTCCAGCGATTCGGGACAGCAGGGGAACCAGATAGCTTGGTTCAATGCTTTCATCAAATGTTTTAATCAGGTTTGGATTGGTTTCAAAATTGAAATAAGCCACATTTTCATAGTGCTTTTTCCCAAATTCCAGTAAGATATAAGTCTTTCCCACCTGCCTGGCCCCTTGCAGGATCAGCGGCTTGCGGTAGGGACTGTTTTTCCATTCCAGGAGATATTTTGTCATCTTGCGTTCCATATTGAACCTCCAGTGTGGATTTCGATATGATTATAACCGCTTTTCATGTAAAAATCAATTATAATTTTACATTGCTCAGAAAAGCCGGAGCAAGACCGCCAATCAGCAGTCTTGCTCCGGTTCGTTCAGGACACCCATTTCATCTGAAAACAGGTATGTAATCTCAATATGTCCGTCCTCAAAGACCAGGATTTCCTTCACGGTTTCAGCCATTGTAGTGCGATCCAGCTCTGTGAGTTTTCCGTGCTCCAGAAGTGAGGCGATCCAGGGACGGTTGAATATATTCTCCGGCTGTTCCTGTTCCAACTGGAACAACTGCGCGGACAATGCTTCTTCCTGACGGGTGTAGTCCTCTTTGTAGCGCAAATATTCAGCTTGAGTAAGCAAACCGGACCGAAAGTCCTCATAGGCGCTCTTTTTCAGATGATAGACCCGCTCCAGATTGCTCCGAATATGTTCCTGCTCTGCTTGTAGACTGCGGAGCTTTTTCTTGGGGGCGGCCTCCTCAGCTAGAGCTTTCAAGTCGCCAACGGCTTGTATGATTTTATTCAAGTCGTCTAAGACAATCTGCTCCAGCTCCCGCTGAGAGATACCGTGACGGGTACAGGCACTGGGGCCATACCGCTTGTAAGACCCGCAGCAGTAATAGACCCCGCCTGGATGGTTGGTCTTACTCATGGCACGTCCGCAGTCGCCGCAGCGGAGAAATCCGGCGAAGGGGCTGATATTCTGCTCGAAGGAGGGAGTGCGGGTATCCTTTTCCAGAAGCATCTGTACCCTGTCCCATTGCTGGCGGGAGATGATCGGCTCATGGGTCCCCTCCACTACCGCCCACTGGCTCCGGTCCAACTGCTTCGCCCTGCCGTGCATAATCTGCCGGGGTGCGCGGCCTTGCTCCATGTTCCCGATATACATCTGATTTTTCAGCATCCGGTGAATGGTAGCGTAGGTCCAGTAGGTAGTTTTCCCAAGCCTCTGTCCGTTGTGATAGCGCTCCCCGTTCAGCTTCTTGTACTCGCTGGGACAGGGGATGCCTTCCTCGTTCAGCAACTTGGCAATTCTGATTTTCCCGTTCCCCTGCTCGTACAAATCGAAAATGCGCTGGACCACTGCGGCGGCGCAGGGGTCAATCAGCAGCTTGTTGTGGTCCTCCGGGTTCTTCCGGTAGCCGTAGGATGCAAAAGCTCCGATGAATTGGCCCTGCCGCTGCTTGGACTGCATGGCACTTTTGACCTTGTTGGAAATATCCCGGGCATATTGCTCGTTAAACACATTCTTGAAGGGAAGCAGCATGTCATAAGGGCCATTTTCACTGTCAATGTGGTCGTTGATCGCCAGAAAGCGCACTCCATGCTCCGGGAACCAGCGTTCCAGGTAGCGGCCTGAGTTAATGTAGTCCCGCCCGAACCGGGAGAGGTCTTTCACAATGACGCAATTGATCTTCCCGGCTTCGATGTCGGCGATCATCCTCTGGAAATCCGGGCGTTGGAAATTTGTCCCTGTGAAACCGTCGTCGCTGTACTGGCCGATCACCTGTAAGTCGGGCTGCCGGGCGGCAAAGTCCTCCAACAGCGAGCGCTGGTTGGCGATGCTGTCACTCTCAGGCTTGTCCCCATCCTCCCGGGACAGGCGGGTATAGAGAGCGGCCCGCCAGATAGCTTGGGACGGACTTAGGGACGGTACGTTTCGCTTTTTCCGGGCCATAAGGCGGACCCTCCCTTCTCCTATGCATGGAATGATTATACGCCGCAGTGGGCCCGGAGCAGATCCCGCACCAGGTCTTTGATTCTCCGCTGTGAGGAAAATTGCCGTTCGATACGGTAGTTCCGGCGCTGCTCCTGTACGGAATCGTGGCCAACTGTGTGTGTCGCAGTTTGCATCTAAAGTCCCTCCCTTCTTTTCATTCATATTTCTTTAAGGGGCTGTTTATGTCAGGCAAGAACGGCATATATAGTTTGTGCGGCAGAAGACTGAAATTTGGTATATGTAATGCTTTTGCCGGAACCGGCAATTTGAAAGTGATTTTTTAGATATTCTTGTACTGTCTTGTGCTTTTTTGCTTCCTTGAATTGTTCCGGCGAGAGTCCAGCTACATCTCTGATCTGTTTTGGAGTCAAACATACACCATCGGCTAGTTGGGAAAGCGAATTCAGCAGTTTTACAGCATGGGTCTGCTTCCCAAGATACTCTTTGTTTACAGCTGCGGCAATCCGGCAGCTTTCCGGGAGATTCGTAAATTCTTGAACCCGGCAATCTACAAAGTAATCTTGCAGATACCGTATGACACCGTTAGGCGGTTGCAACAGCCACAGATCAATTGGCTGAGCCTCACCATGGTTCCGTAAAGCGCTGCGGAAAACCATCTGTACAAGGTCCCGCGCCAAGGTAATGTCCTGCATATTCATAATGCAAGGAAGGCTGTCCAACCTCATTCGGCCTTCGCCCGCTTCAATAGCCGTATCAATTTCACTTTTATATGTTCCGTCAAAGTCCAATGCAAGCGTGCGGCCAATGTAGTCCTTTGGCTCAAATCGATTTAAGCCTACACAGATGACACAGGTGCTCTCACGGTACAGATTGGAGCCATTCATACCGCCGAAATAGGGGAGCAACGGCTCTGCTTCTCCGCTGGCTCCGATATAGGGAATCAGCATATGTTGAAAGGAGCCCAATGCACTCCACAGTTCTTTTGCGTAGCTCTTATAGGTTACAACTAAAATCCGCTTGTGGTTTAAGGCCATTTGCGGTAGAATGTATTGGAGCCATGCAATAACTGAAAACAGGTTTTGCTTTCTCGTCAATCCAGATTTAGAAGCGTTAAACAAATCCCCGCGCTGAATATTGATTCTGAGCCGTTGGAAGGACTCCAGATTCTGTTCAGGGAAAGAACGAATATCCGGGTTTTGTGACAGCTCTGGCGAAAGTGAGGCCGTACCGCTAAACAGAAAAGTCGCTGGCTGATTTTTTCTACAGATTTTACGAAGACGGGGTACGAATAGGGAAAAGTCCTGCCCCACAGCATAGTAAGCACTCTCGGCTTCTTTGAGAACATCGGTCATCTGAATAGACGGGTGATTCATCGGCCCCAGGTAATCCATAAGCAGGGCTGTCAGATTATCCAGACGTTCCGGTGCAAAACCGGCTTCTTCCAATTCATTGCGTGATACCAAGCCATATAACTCGGAAGATTTGCGTACCATTTTGGACAGCTTGAAGTACGGGGTACGCATAGCTGCATTCCACTCATAGAGTACTGCGGATTTTTCTTTCCAAAACTGTCTCTGATAGCTGGGCTTGAATTGAGCAAGTTCAGATTCGATTTTGTTCAGGATGTCCAGATTCAGTGCATTGTCCTCAATCATAGGCGGCAGTTCGTCCACCAGCAGCAGCGTGCGGCTGTGTTTACCGTTGTCGTCCTCCCACACCATGAATCGCTCCATGTCTTCCATATGCCGCTGATAGCGGGCGTGGAGCATAATTAGAATTGGAGTGTCATGGATTTGATGTGCTGACTGCATGAGTCCGCAGCTGGCAGAGTCGGGGCAACTGCGGCCCGAGCACTCTTGATAAGAGGTTGCTGTACCATTCAGGCATTTGCCTTGGGAGAGATTGTAGTCATTGGGTGCGGAGATAGCTCTGGCAACGGGGAACCGATCTCCGGCCCCGTTGCACAGTTCCTCCAGTTCCTCCGCCTCAGCGGTTTTTTCCACCACGACAATCACGCCGCCGATGGCCTGTGCAATCAAGGTGTTCTCTTGGAATTCATTGGAGAAAACTCCAAGCAATGCCCGGATCAGCGTTGACTTTCCCAGCCCCGGCTGAAAAGGAATCGCAGTAACCGTGCCGGTGACCGCTTGCAGGACAGCTTCCGCTGCTTGGGCCAGTAATTCCCGTTGACCAGATAGATATGTTGCGCTGCGTATCGAAAAGTAATTATCCAATTCTTCCATAACACGGGGGTGCAGCAGCATGGGATCGGACTTGCTGCGGGGATTCAAATATTTGAATCCCCGTATGTCCTGCCGAACCTCTGGAATTGCCCGAACAGCCGGACGGCTCTCTGAAAACCCTTGTCTCACAGCACTTCCACCTCCTTCTGTCCGTCCAGAGCAGATTCGGATTGAGTCGGAACGGGTTCCGTGTCAGAAGGTATCCCGATCAAGTCTCCGAACACGGTTTTGACCCATTCTGGCAGCGATTCGATGGGGAGAGCCAGGCAATCCACCTTGTCTTTGCGGTCAGCGTAAAACGAGTACCGCCATGTAACAGGATTGCCGCTCTCGCCCCGCAGAGGAATCCCGGCTTCCTGAAGCTGACGCTGTACCTCCGCTCCACTTCCAGACTCAAACGTGGGAGCCCGACGCTCAGACAGCCAGCGGGCATAGATCTTCAGGAACTGCTTGCGCGGAGTGATGAACCAATCTTCACCGTCCAGCTTGCGGATGATTGCCATAGTTCCAGACACTCCTTTTGCGCCAATCAGTATCTGATTCTGATAGGTGGGCAGGAAGCAGTCAGTCAAAAACTGGTAAAACACCTGTGAATCATGATAGCAAATAGGCAGACTGTTTTCTTGCCCGTTGGTACTTTGGACTTCCTCCGCTGTTGCGGAGTCAGGCAATACCCATCGCCAGTAGCGGAGAAGGATTTCCTGAGCTTCCTCCTTTGTGATCCAAAGAGCTTTCTCAGATGCATAACGCAGAAATTGCAGGAAGAATGAAAGGGCTGCGCACATAAATTCAGTCTGTTCATCGGATTTTGGCTGGATGAAGCGCCCTTTGCGGACAACAGGACGAAAGCGTTCAATATCTTTTTTCCAGTGTTCTATGTGTTTTGCTTTGCCGCAGAACCAGCGCAGAAATGTCATAATCTGCATGTGGCAATGATTTGCGGACTGCTCCAGCTCCTCAAGACCATTTGTATCATAGACATTAAGCGGACAATCCTTTAGATTCAATATAGGTCGAGCCCCACTGGCTTTCCATTGCTCAAGAACGATAGGTATTGCCAGCGGTGAAAGGTTAATGATTTGCTTGGATACTGTGGCAGGAAGGCCGGGCATCAACACCATGGAAGAGGCAATAAACGGGAAATAGAAGCTGCGCTTTTTCCCGTTCCAGTCCCGAAGATTGCCGCCCAAATAGTCCATAATTAATTTGGAAACTGTTGTTTCCCCTAAGGACATCTGAGGACGTATGATCCACGGGCGCTGTAAATACCATCCCGTCCCACTCCAAATTTGTGGTCCCTGAATGGCATTAAGAAGAGGACCAATTATGGTGTTTGCTATTTGCGGTGGGCAGTCTAAGATAAGAATAGGAAGAGCCGGAAGCGATTCCACCATCAGGTGAAGGGTCTGGCTCATGAAAACCAGAAGCATCAGCTTTGCTGCTGTTTCTGATTGCTCCATAAGCTCCGGGAACCGGCATAGAGTCAATAGAGTTTTATGGTGATTGACTTTTTTTAAGTCACTCTTTGGGAATGAATACTGTTTTAACTCTACTGCCTCGCTGGGCTCACCTGCTTTGGGGGTGCTGGCGGTTGATGCAGGAATCAGATTGCCGCTTGATTTTACCATGTAAAGGGATAATTTAGATAATCGTCTCCGGATGCTGAGCAGATGGATTTTCTTTTCCTTTTTGCTCTTGTGTGGCTTCTTACTTTGCGGTGTAGGCTGTTCTGACTGGTTGTTCATAAAACGTCCTCCTGAGTGAAATATTTGCAACCACGAAGGATTGCAAGGCCATTAGGCCACAAAATACCGGTTTCGTCATCCAATTTTCGCAAATGACTTTTGGTTTTTCGCATATTTCTAACTGTATTGCAAAGGAGGCCCCTTATGGGACGTAGGCGCGTATCAGACACTGCGGATGACTCTGCGCAGTATTACTGCCTGATTCCGCGGGGAAAAGGATTTCCCCCCACTAGCGTGCCAATGACCGAGGATGGAAGAGATGGTACTTCCTATACGGCTCAGGCAGAACACTGGAGGCATGAGTTGATAGAGGCATATGGCTACACAACAAAGCGGGTCAATGAAGAAGCGAAAATTCTTTCTGTCAAAGCAGCTTTCATTAATAAACTCCCAGAAAAGCTTGGTCTTGCTAAAAGAGCACTGAAATTACTGGTTTGTGACCAGGCAACTTTATTTGCGGACAATGATCCATTTTATCGAAGCAGTCAGGTCAATTCGATTTTCTTGTCTGCACAAAAGAAGGAAAATCGTGAATATAATAAACATCAAGACGAATGTATCAGCAGGGCATTGAATTTCTACTCCAAGTCTCCAGAACCCAAAGCGCGGATATTGCTGAATGAAATTGTCAAAGACGCATCCAAGAAACACATCAGCGTCTATGACTGGCTGTATTCCAAAAGGCATCTGAAGGAGGGCGCTGGCAGAAATTCACAAGATTCCATCTGGGATTTGGAGAAATTAGATATCGACCGCTGCAGGGAGGATGCAGAACAGCTGCTTTTCAGATGTGGGCAAAGTTTCCGAACGGAAGAACTTGATTTTGAACGTTTTATTAATTTGGCAGTAACATTTTACATTCAAGAGCAAGAGAAATTGAAAGCTCGATGCCCGGAGGCATCGAGCTATAGAGATAACTCCTTAGACAGTATTACTATTCCAGCATTTAAACGCCGCCTTGCCTGCTTGGAAGCGCTAGAGAAGGAATATGATTCCATTATTCCGCCCACAGAGGCTTTGTATAAATTGGACAGTTGGGGAAATGAGAGGTTAAACGAAGAACTGAAGATAGAACAGACCGTTTCAGCCATCCGGTCAGTTGTTTGCCGCTTTTTGGCAATGGTTAAATTGTCAGTAGGAGATCCCGATTTTTTAGATCAGCGAATTCGCTGGGCGCTGAGCCTTTCTTCCAAAGGAATGATTCCTGTTTGCTTGCGCCCGATTTTTCTGCTGAATATGATAATGGCATGCCAGCGTAATATCTTTAAAGACCCTATAGGCGACTTAATCCAGCCCAACGAAATTTTGACTCAAAACCCTCTGTGGTTTCCACGGATAGACAAAGCATGTCAGAGGTATGCTCAATTGTCTCTGTTAGATTCTCTTTGCCAAATCTTTTGTTTATCTGATGACGAAGAGAAAGAAAATTTGCGCGAGTTTGTCAGTGTATATGGTAAATCTATGCTGAGTTGGGAAGAAATATTGTTTTGGAGGCGACATCTTAAAGGGAATTATGAGTTTCTTCCGCAAATTGGATTTCAGCTTTGCTTTCTCAATTACTGTGAGCAATGTGTTCAGCCACATTACGAACATCTAAACTATCGCCCATTCTCTAAACTGCATCAAGGTGGTTACTATCGCTTTTATCGCAGGAATAGGAAGGCATTGCGTACCATGTCACAACAGGTCTGTCCGAAGAACAGATCTTCCGTACATCAGGGGGGCTTTTCTATAAAAGATAGAACCAGTCCCCCCTTGAGGAAGACAAACCATACGAGGACATGCGATACCCATCGTCCAAGCGTAGTGCGCAAGCAATGGAGCTTGGACGAGTATGGTTTTCTTACGCAAGGGAGGCTGGCTCAACGATGCGATGCAACTGAACCTTCCATTCTCAGCTAATAACGGCTCTGGCCCGGCAGTAGAAGTCCTCCATGCAGCTCACGGCGACAGCCTTTGGAATTTTCAGAAACCGTGCTGCCTCATGGAGCGCAAAGCCATCTATCAGCAGATTGACAATTTTACTTTCTCTTGGTGTGGCTACGGTTGCCGCCTGTTCCAGAAGAGCCTTGCCCTCAACTCGCCGTTCTGTATCCTGCTCGGGAGCTGTAAGCGTACCTCTGACATTATCCAGCCCCACAGTGACACCGCAACGCTTGGCACGGGAATGATACTCACCCTCCCGGAGAACGGAATCCTTCATGGCCCGGAACGCCATAGCCTTGAACTTTACGCCAGCAGGAGGATTGCGAAAATACTGCTGCACAGCAGAGAGATACCCGAAGATCACAACATCGTAGAAATCACCCATCGGAAGGCGTTTGCAGCGGAGAAAGTCAATCACCAGATCGTGATGCTGCTCCGCAAAGTCCCGTTCCTCCTGGGTCATAGGATGCAAGGCCCTCATGTTTATCACTCCAATCAATCAGTAAAATGAGATGGAACCCCCTGCGGCACAAGGGATTCCATCAGAGATAGAATTGCTCAATCGATCTCCAGAGGCAGGCAGACGATATGGCCATCCAGGCCCCAAAACATCTCCGGGGCATAGAACCGTTCTTGATACCGCTGAATCTGCTCCGGGGTCAGGCTGGTAAGGTGATCGCTGTCCGGCGGAGCACCGCACAGGAAGAACGTACCGCACACGATATCGTATATCTGGCCGTCCTTATTCCGTAGCCCACGGTTCGCTGGAAGGTCCAGCAATTTGCCCTCGTCATTGCAGACCAGTGCAACAGGTTCGTCAAAGAGATAGATAGGCTGAATCAGACCGCCTACGATTTCCTGCATGGCCGACAGGGAATCGTTGATTTCCCGCACTTCCGGCCTGCGCTCCGGTTCAACAACTAAAACCTGCATAGTAACACCTTCCTTTTATATCTCAGACTTTCCCCGCAGCCAGCGGATTGCCTGACGCTTCCGAGAAAATTCCTCTGTCCATGCGTCCCCAGTGGTGTTGTCAACCGCCACCCACTTCCGGCCCTCCTTCGCCAGAAAGAGGCCGCAGGGGATACGGCGGTCTATGACCTGTCCAAGAAACACCGAACTGACACGCTGGATTTTAAGTTTCTTTTCCATCCGCAACGTCTCCAATCGCTTTGTGTCTGGTTCTGTGTTCAATTCCCTCCATCATGGCTTCCATCTTTGTTATAACATCAAGGTCTACCTGTTCCGAATCCAATCTTTCGGCCAGCCCAGGAGGTGGAAACAGCTCGTTTTTCTGGATAAAGGCAGAATAGAATACACTCAATTCCTCTCCCAGAGCCTTGCGGTAGAATTGATAGTCAGCCTCAATCTCGATGTACTGCGCAGGAGTACACTTGATTCCGACCTCTTTGCGGCGGCGGCCTGTGTATCTCCCGACGCATCCAAAGGCATGACCGCTGCCAAGGTGCATATAGGCAAGCTGAAACAACAATTTCCGCTCATAGATAGTTTTGTACCGAATCCAATGGGTGCTGATCTCGGCTCCTTCCAAATCAGCTTCTGTGAGACCGTGCTTTTCCATAAGGACAGCCAGGAGAGCGGCAGCATTACCCCGTTCCCCGTCAACTCCACGGTCGGCAAGAGCTTTAACCCCCTTCAACCGCTCCAAAAGCCGCTCCCGTTCACTGTTTGCCATCAGGCTTTTGACCTCCCTTCTCACATCCTTTGGGACTGACTTCCCGTTTTCGTACCAGGGCTTCCAGACCATCCATGCCAGTATCGCCGCCGCGGCTACCCTTGGCCCGCCGTTTTTCGCACCTCTCCACAGCCTTATCATAGTCGTAACCAATAGCGTCGGCGTATTTTTCTGCAATTTTTCTGCACCGGGCGGCGTGGAGTTCGTAGGTGGCTGCATGGTATCCGGTTAATCCCCACTCAGGAATCACACTTTCCAGCATATTGGCATAGTCCCGCAGGGCGTTTACGATCACATAGAGGTCACCGTAACAGGTGCGGAGTTCCTTGTCCCCGCTGGATAGTCCAGCCCCGCCGCCATCAGTGAAGCGGAGGACAGCCCCCTACTCCATGCCGTCGATCTCGGTCATCTCAACAGCAGTGGCCGTTGACAGCTCGAATTTTTCTGCTGGGAGAGGAGCATCTTTAGGATTCCGGCTCATGAACATTTCCCCTTTCGCAATTTTCTTTTCAGACAATAAATGACCCGGCATCCCCGCCGTAGGGCAGGGACAGGGCCATCATAGCATCTTAGCTGGCCTGTGCCAGCTCCGGCACCATCTGGGCGGCGTTCACGATCTCCATGAACTGCTGCCCGAACGCCTTTGCCTGGGCCGCTTCCTCCGGGCCGAGAGTGCTGACCGTCTGGAAGTTGAACAGGGCGTAGGGCTTGCCCTGCTTGCTGGTGGCCTTCTCCAAAGTGATCTTCGTAACCACGCTGGAAAGCGGTGTCAGGGTACTCAGGAGACGAGTAGAGTATTTCAGGAACCGGGGCTTGCTGGTCACAGGGATACGCACCAGCAGAGGGATGATGCTGTTGGGCCGCAGAAGAAACAGAAGCACAGATTCCTTGCAAGCCTTGGCATTGCTGTCCCCGTCCTTGGAACCGAAGTCGTTATAGGGGCAGAGAGCGCAGGACTTCCCATCGTTGGAAATGATACTGTTCTGGCTCATGCACACAGGGGGCGTACCCTCCACCGGATCGGGCGTATCCCAATAGGCCCTGGGAGTGGTGTAGTCCAGCACAATGCCCGTCAGATCCATGGCGGCTTCATTTCCCGCCAACCCAGGAACCTCAAACACGGTAGCACCGCCAGAGGGGGACTTGACCAGATCGAACAGGTCGAGCGTCAACGGCTGGCTCTTCAAGTTGGCCCGGATGATGTCCAGGGCGTTGTTGGTCAGGGCCAGATAGGTGGAGTCCACCGGGGCCAGAGAGGTTTCCGGTGCAGAGGTAACGGTGATATTCTGATTTCCAGTAGTCTGCTGCAACTCCTGCATTTTGCCGCTCATACGGCCTTTCAGTTTCGTGTTGTCCATAATGAACCTCCCAAATTTAACTCGCCGCCTTAATAGTAAAGCGGCGGTGTCAGGCAGGGTGATGTGGGATTTGGGGATACTGTCATGGAAACGGTCGGCAAGGAACTTGGCACAAGCATTGGAGCCATCCAGCGGAGGGGGCGTACCGTCCTGCACATGGTTCCAGAAAGCGGTTTCCAGCTCAATGAGCATAGAAATCAATTCCTCATCACGCTCCACAAACCGCCATTTGAAGGTGTTGCCTCCAATGAGAACGGCGATATAGGCCCCGGCGTATCCGGTCACGGCCATGTAGTGCTGTACCTGAAGCATATACTCGTCGGGGATGGTGTCCTCCCATTCCCCAGCCTTGTAAGCGGAGGCGGTTTTCGCCTCAAAGATGCACGTCCCAACTTCAGGGACTTCACAGGTTCCGTCTAGGTTCGCCAGCATGAAGGGGTACTCCTCGCTCTGGAGCAGTTCGCTCTTGTGGCTGACCTCAATCCCCGTGCGCTTGGTGAACTCGGCCCGGACGAAGGGTTCAAGCTGTGTCCCCCAATAGGCAGCCTCCCCGGCCTCCTGGGGCGGGAGCTGGCCCGTTTTATCCAGCCACAGCTCCACAGGGGACTTGTAGCGGTTGATCCCGCAGACCACGGAGGCGTCCGAGCCGCCGATACCCTGCTTCCGGTACTCCAGCCAGTCAGCGTAGGACATACCCTCAGTAGACACCAAAATTTTTGCAGTCATTTCAATACCTCCTTACGCTGCCGCTAGTACCATTTTGTACGCCTTGTCGATCATGGGATTGCCCTCGACAGTCCGCAGGAACAGATTTTCATCGTAATTCTTCGTCCTGCGGATGGGATTGGCATGGGTGGCAAAGTCGCTGATGGCATTGACGAAACGGTAGCCATTCTTCCCCACATGGGAGAGATCGGGAGCATCCCAGTACCGGGCCTTCATGTCCTCCAGCAGACGCAGATTGTTCTTCCGCTGCACATCGGGCATATCAGTGTCAACAGGAAAGAACTCCTGCATGAACTCTGCGACCTTCTTATCGGTCAGCTTGATCCTGGACAGGGTATCAATGCCACGGCCCAGCTCACCCATGTACTTTTCGGCCAGTCCCAGCGTCTCCTGAGCCTCGTAAACCCGGCTCATGACGTTCTCGGTGTGTTTGGTGGTCCAGATACGCTTGGCGCTGTTGAGGGCCAGATTCAAAGTGTTCTGACACACCACCCGGATGGGGGTCATGGCAACCTTGATGCCGGAGCTGCCGTCGTGGGAGTTCATCACAACCAGATAGGGAGCGATTTCGTCCCCAGCGATGATATAGCGGTGGGGCATACGGGCCAGCATCCAGACCTTGCGGCCACCTTGGAGAGCACCGGCAGTCTCGTAGGTCACGCCAGCACCCAGGAGATCATCGGTGAACTGGAAAGCGGCCTCGTTCTGCACTACCTTGTAGCGGTCGGACACGATACCCAGGGCGGCGCTGTCGGTGCTGCGGAGATTGACCCGATAACCGGGAACCAGGATACCGCCCTCAGTATAGACGTTCTCCTGTATGACCTCCCAATCCAGACCGGCGCAGATCAGGGCATCAGCAGAAGTGGGAGCTTCCTGTACCTCAGTACCCAGACCATGCCAGGGCTTTTCACGAACATAAAACATGGTTTCAACATTTGCGGACATTGTAATTCCTCCTAAATGCAGAATAAGGCCCCGGGGAATTACCCCGAGGCCTTCATAGCTATAGTATGTAGTTTGATATACCGTAAGTTCACCTTTTAGATACTACCACGAGTTTCCAGACTGTTTGAGCGCTTCCCACAGAACATCTGCATCTGTGATGGGGTCTGCAATGCGATAGAGTGTTTTGTCCTGTACTCCGTTGATGAAGTAGTAAATATTTCCATCGTCTCCGAAACGGTATTCGCACGGAATATCACCATTCACTCCTCCGCCGTAGATATAGGCTCTGGACAGGCAGTCAAATTCCCAGTCCTTTACTTTGAAAGGATCAATTCCTCCACCCCAACCTGATGTGCGCCTGACAACAGGAACGCCATTTTCGTGACTGATTACCAGAAAATCCGGGTATCCTGTATGGCCTAAGCTTTCATATGTTCCATCGGCTAAGATATCATAGGCGAGATCAGTACTTGTCTGCTCATGTGACCACTCAGTTCCGTCATAGTAGAAATAGAGTTCAATGCTGCCAAAAACAGAAATAATTCCGTCATCAAAGTCTACCACGGCGGTAATAATTTCTTCCCGGTCTGAAATCATTTCCCTATGGTCAATCCAGCTGTCAGCAGGGTCCGCACCCAGGGGAGCTAATAGATTCAGTACGATATTGAAAGCGTCCGCTTCCGATACTTGAGAAAGGGCTTCAAGCGTTCCGGATTCCAATTCTATATTTTCCAGATACCAGCCGCCCACATCATAGAGAGAGTAGAGAAGATGGAAATCCCCCACATATTTACTATCCGGGCTGCTGGCTGTTATAGCGGCGTAAATGTCATCCGTTCCGGCATCTTTGTCAGTTTTTCTTCTTGTGATCGTCAATTCATCAATCGAATAGGCGCTGTCCGCATAATTTCCGTAGCTGTCATAGCAATTGTAATCAAAGAGAGTATAGAAGTCCTGATTTTCTGCTAAATCACCTTTTATTTCAGCCTCACTCTTTATAGAGGGTGTATCTGTTTTTTCCGTAGCCGATTGATCGGCGGGTGTATTTTCTGGCTGAGCTTGACCGCAGCCCGCTAATACAAGAGCAATACAGATTCCCCAAATTATCAAAAATCTTTTCGATACTAGCATCGTTTTCACTTCCTGCCTTTCAAAACTCGTCGAATTATAACGATGGGAATGATAAGCCAGCCAAGAAATATTGCACATAAAACCTTTTGCGATTGAAGCGTGCGGTAATTGCCAAGAAGCGGTTCTCCTAAAAAGGTCTGTCCTACAGCCCAATATCCTATGGCAACGTAGGCAATCAGTAAAATTGCGCCCATAATATTTCCTCCCCAATTGAATTTTTCAGTGCTGCATATAAGGTTTTAGCAGAGCAATTATTTTCTTGGGTTCAGAGCTGTTTGGCAGCACTGGACAAAATGACCATACTTTCCCGTTCTTCAATGCCACGGCCAGAGTATTATACAGCCCCATATACTTGCCTTCCCGTAATTCAGAAATCTGCTCCAGTTCATAAACCTCGATTGGATCGTCTTTTGCCATGGCTTTTGAAATCCCTAAACCAATCGCACCGCCCCGGGCGCTCAATGCACTGCCCGTTTTCCTTTTGAACTCCAGGCGGTCTTGATAGACAGATAGTGTGCCGCTGGCCGCAGAGTAGCCGGCAAGGGGCGTTCCCTTATATTTGCTTACCCCTTTCAGCGAAGTTAATAACGCCGGTGCAGTTTGAACGCTGCCAGTTTGAGCGGCTTCCGGTGCGGGAGTGCCTGGGGATGACACCGGCTTGCCGCAGTGTCCGCAAAACTTGGCTCCAGAAGGGATCTTTTCTCCGCAATTTGTACAAAACATAGAATTGCCTCCATCTCTGTTTGTGTTTTAGAACATATAAATCCAAATTACATCTAGTATCACATATTATAAATGAAATATAGCCGCATTTCAACCCCTCTTTTCACATATTATACTTGTGATAAGAGGTGATGACCTTGACAGACACACTGAAGGCCCAAATTGGCCTCCGCCTGCGGGAGCGGCGGGAACGGGCTGGGTATACCAGAGAGAAGCTGGGAGAATTGTGTTCTCTTAGTCCCCGCTTTATCGCCAACATTGAGTTAGGCGATTCCACATTCAGTTTGGATTCTCTGATGACCGTCTGCCGTGTGCTGTCATGCAGCAGCGACTACCTCTTGTTCGGAGACAGCGTTGACACCGAAGTTTGGTCAGAGACAATTTCCAAGCTGGAACAGTTGGACGTAAAGTATCAGGAGCCAGTGGACAAGATGTTGCAAGGCTTGATTGAAGCGATTGTAAAAGCAGGACAGTAAAGCCACTTGTACCTTGCTGGGTTATTTTCGCTTCTGAAAGTCCAGCATCAGTTCTACCGCTGTCCAGAAGCCGTCCGCAAAAGCGTCATGCAGTATGGCTGTTTCCTGGCGTATGAAGATGTCTGTCAATTGTTCCAGCCGGTTTCGACCCTCTTGGTTGAGCTGAAAGCAAAGCTGCTGCTTCATCTGGGCGATCTGCTCCGAAAGTCTGCTGTACTCCGGTTCTCCGTATGGACGCTCCAGGTTTATAAGCCGTTCAATCATGTATACCACCTCAATAGAAAGATAGCGCCCAAAGCCTATTTGACTTTGGGCGCTTCATTGTTATAATATATACTTGAAAACGGGAAATTGCTGGTTATTTCAACCCTCATCGTGCGTGCCGCAAAATAACATCACCCCAGGCGGCATCGAAACTGATGGAGACCAACTTCTGGTCCCGCTGGACACAGTAGATGGGGAGCTGACGGGTAGCGGCGGAGGCCCCCACGGCGGCCGGATAGTTGACCACATAGAACATAACAGCGGCCAGACAGAGGCAGGCGGCGGCAGACCACCACCTTTTTTCCACAAAGAAAATTTTAATCGGTTTGCTTCTGTTTCCCATGATACACCACTTCCATTTCAAAATAGTCGGACCTAAAGCGGTCCAGCTGATGTTTTACTATATGAAAAAGAAAGCTGGAACATGTTCCGGCCTTGTTCAAACTTTAGGGGCTGTACGAATAGCCTCTAAACACATCTTTTCCGCCAAAATCGCAGTTCCATTCGTTGCAAATGCACCGGTTCTATGATATATTGTCTGCAAGTTCCAACATCAGAAAAGGAGGGGGCTCTATGTCAAAACAGAACGCTTCATATCAAGAATTCGCAGACATGGTTCAGGCAGAGCTTCAAACGTCGACTCAATTCTGGGAACCGCAGTATGCCAGGTATGCCCAAGAGCTTACCCGAAAGAAACATCAGATCTCCATCGCCCGGAAAAGTTTCCGCGTCCTTGAACCGCTCTCGTGCTATATCACCATCGGAGAAGTTACCGCAGGCAGCCAGACTGCGTTTGACCTGCGGTTTTTGGGGCAGAGTGTCGGCAGCGTGGTGGTGAAAGCCAATGGCCGGCGGGTTCTTCGAGTTTCCAAGGAAAAGGCCGGCAACAGCAAGAAATACTTCCAGTACCCTTTGGGCGCTATTGCAGATGACGATTGGAGTTCGGGGCGGCTGGCACAGCAGTTCCGCTCCTTTTACCGGACGCTGTCCGGACAGCAGAATATATTCCCCCGCCAGCGGGAGCATATGGTGGAAAGCGCCCTGTTTTCAGAGCTGGAAAAAAACTGCGGGACCGAAAAAACGCTGAACTTCATACAGCCGGTTACTTACATTGCCCATACCAGATTTCATATGAAAACCGCACTGGCGGCCAGCCGTGCTCCGGCAGATACGGCTCATTGTTCCGCCAGCGGGGGAGAAATCGATATATTCTGCCGCTTCCGCCATGGAAACCGCAGCAGGCTGACCGTTATTGAAGTCAAGGATGAAAACAACAGCGGCGAGACCTTTTCGCTCGCCATCAAGCAGGCGATTGCCTATGCGGTGTTTATCCGTGAACTGGCCCGCTCGGAATCCGGCCCGCTTTGGATGAATTTGTGGGGGATGGGAAACCAGCCTTGGGCCGGCGGTTTTACCATCAATGCCGTTGCGGCCATGCCCAAGGGAAGTACAACTGATTTCAGCTTTACAAAACAGACCATACATCTGGGGCAAGACCACATCGAATTACACTATATGGCATTTTCTGAAAACGAAAAGCCCTGTAACAGCACAGAGGTAAGATTTGAAACCTCTCTATCCAGCTGCTGATTTCACACCACAGGGGCGCACAAAAAACTTGGACGGAATTGTATACAACTCCGCCCAAATTTTTGATCTTTCCGACTGGAAAGGAGGCCGGACCACGATGCCGCGCACGTCAAAGCCGCCATGTGAAGACGGCTGGGTCATCCAATACAACACCATCAAGGCCCGGCTCTACCCGACCCATGCGCAGGCGGAGCTCTTTGAAAAAACCTTCGGCTGCTGCCGGTACATCTGGAATCAGATGCTGGCGGACCAGCAGAGGTTCTGTCTGGAGACCGGCGCGCATTTCATTTCGACTCCGGCCAAGTACAAAAACAGCGCGCCGTTTCTGAGAGAGGTGGACAATCAGGCGCTGATTCAGGAACACAACAAACTTTCTCAAGCGTTTCGGGTGTTTTTCAAAAATCCGGACGCGTTCAGCTACCCCAACTTCAAGCGGAAAAAGGACGACCGGAATTCTTTCACCGCCTGCAACCACGTTTTTGAGTCCGGCCCTACCATCTACACCACCAAGAATGGAATTCGTATGACGAAAGCGGGAATTGTCAAAGCCAAGTTTCCGCGCCGGGCGCAGGGATGGTGGAAGCTCAAGCGGATCACGGTGGAAAAGACCCGCAGCGGAAACTATTACTGCTACATTCTCTACGAATGCCGCGTGCGCCAAGCGGAACCGGTTCTTCCAACGCCGGAGACGACGGTGGGGCTGAAATATTCCATGCCCCACTTCTATGTAGCGGATGACGGCTCCATGGCGGACCCGCCCCACTGGCTGAAGCAGTCTCAGGAAAAGCTGTCTGGGATCTCCACCGGGAAACCCCGGTGGTCGAACTCGATGTTATAGTCACCGGGAACGATAATTGCGTCATACCGGGCCATAGAGGGGTCAATGTTGACCGTCATAGCGCCCAGGCCGACCACGTTCCGGGCGGGGCCGTTGTAATGAAGCTGGATGAAGTTATAAGGGTTGCCCGTTTTCTTGGAGGTCCCCTGCATATGGGCCTTACCAATTACTGTGATTTTCATGTTGTTTTACTCCTTTTTAGTTAAATACAGGTTTTCTTGTTGTTAGGCCCTGTTCGGTTAGAAGTATAAATCAACAGCGCGGGGCGGTTTCTTAAAAATTCCTTTACATCGGAGTGTGTTTGTGTTACAGTATACGGCGTACTGTCCTTTTTTAATCATTCCAAGAAGGAGTTGGTTTCCCATGGTAAAGGTCAATGAAAACTTTCTAAAACTGCCCGGCAGTTATCTGTTTTCTGAAGTCGCCCGGCGCATTAACGCCTACACCGCCGCCCACCCTCAGGCGGAGATTATTAAGCTGTCCATCGGAGATGTGACCCGTCCTCTGGTGCCCCAGGTCATCCAGGCGATGCACGCCGCAGTGGACGAGATGAGCACGACAGAGGGCTTCCACGGCTACGGCCCGGAACAGGGCTACGAGTTCCTGCGGGAGGCCATTGCACGGGGAGATTACGCCGCACGGGGCGTGAGCGTCCTGCCTGGAGAAATTTTCGTCTCGGACGGCGCCAAAAGTGACTGCGGCAATATCGGCGACATCTTTGGCGTGGACAACGTGGTAGCGGTGTGCGACCCGGTGTACCCCGTCTATGTGGATACCAACGCCATGGCCGGCCGCGCGGGAGAATATCAGGAAGAGCTGGGCCGTTGGAACAAGCTGATTTACATGCCCTGTGTCGAAGCAAATGGGTTCTCTCCGGAGCCGCCCAAGGAAATTCCCGATATTATTTACCTCTGTTCCCCCAACAACCCCACCGGCGCGGTTCTAAGCCGGGAGAAGCTGAAAGCTTGGGTAGACTACGCCAACGCCAACGGCTCGGTTATCCTGTTTGATTCCGCCTATGAGGCGTTTATCACCAGCGAGGACGTACCTCACACCATCTTCGAGATTGAGGGCTCCCGGACCTGTGCCATTGAGTTCCGCTCCTTTTCCAAAACCGCTGGGTTTACCGGCAACCGTTGTGCCTATACTGTAGTTCCTATGGAACTGGAACGGGGCGGCGTCAAGCTGAACCAGCTGTGGAACCGCCGCCAGTGTACCAAGTTCAACGGCGTGCCCTATGTGGTCCAGCGGGGAGCCGCCGCTGTCTACACCCCCGAGGGCCGCGCACAGATTATGGCCAATATCGGCTACTATCAGGAAAACGCCAAGGTCATCCGGGACGGACTGTCCGCCGCCGGACTAACCTGCTTCGGCGGGGTGGACGCCCCTTACATCTGGCTCAAGACTCCCGACGGGGTGGGCTCCTGGGACTTCTTCGACCAAGTGCTGGATCAGGCAAATGTAGCTACCACGCCCGGTGCGGGCTTCGGCCCCAGCGGAGAGGGCTATGTCCGCCTTACCGCCTTCGGCGGCGCAGAAGCCACTAAAACCGCTGTGGAGCGGGTTGCAAGTATGTTTCGATAAATGGCAGGGCCGCCCAGATGGGCGGCCCTGCGCTTTACTCCTGGTCTTTCGCTGTGGAAGAAACAGAAAAATCTCCCGTGCTCAGCACGAGAGATTTTCAGCCATATTCCATTACACAGCGCGGGTGACCTTACCGGAACGGAGGCATCTGGTGCAGACGTAGACGTGAGTGGGGGTACCCTTCACGATTGCCTTCACTCGCTTCACGTTGGGTTTCCAGGTGCGGTTGGAGCGGCGGTGGGAGTGAGAAACCTTGATTCCGAAGGTCACGCCCTTATCGCAGAATTCGCATTTGGCCATGTTGCTTACCTCCTCGCTATGAAAATATATGAGAATTTATGAAACAATCTTCAAAAAAGCCTCGGTTCATATCATAACAGAAATTTCCCGGAAATGCAAGCACTTTTTTTGAAATCTGCCCCAATCAATTTTCTTGCAAGAATGGAAATTTTGCACTATACTAAGGATGACTTTAGAAAAGCGAGGTGGCGCACATTGGCAGAAAATACCAACAGTGTAAAATTAGGGGAAATCATCCGGGAATTTCACCTGGAGGTCCTGCGTAAAAGCCCCAACTATGAAAATGCCCCGCTGCGGGCGTTGGACATCAACCGCCCGGGCCTGCCCCTGACCGGTTTCTTTGAGCATTTTGACACCGAACGGCTCCTGCTCATCGGTCTGACGGAAAACACCTATCTGGAGGGCCTGACCCCGGAACAGCGCCGGGACCGCTTTGACCAATTGCTGTCCTACCCGGTGCCCGCCCTCATCCTCACCCGAGGTCTGGAACCCTTCCCCGAGTGCATGGAGATGGCTGGTAAGCACGACCGCACAGTCCTGCGCAGTACTCAGCAGACTTCCGCCTTTATGAGCGCCCTCATCGGCAGCCTGTACAACCATCTTGCCCCTCAGATTACCCGCTCTGGGGTCATGCTGGAGGTTTACGGCGAAGGCGTACTCATTCAGGGCGAATCCGGTGTGGGCAAGAGCGAGGTGGCCATTGAACTGCTCAAACGGGGCCACCGCCTTGTAGCTGACGACGCAGTGGAGATCAAAGAGACCAGCCGCCACACCCTGATGGCCACCGCCCCCGCCCTCATCCGGGGTTATATGGAGCTGCGCGGCATCGGCGTGGTGGACGTCATCCGCCTGCTGGGCATGGGGGCCATCAAACTGAACCAAGAAATCGACTTGGTCGTCAACCTGGAGCCCTGGGACGACAAGGCGGTGTATGACCGCTTTGGGCTGGAATCCCACTTTACCGAAATACTGGGGGTAAAAGTACCCTCCGCAACCATCCCGGTGAAACCAGGACGGAACCTTGCAAGCATCGTTGAGGTGGCCGCTATGAACAACCGCAACCGCAAGATGGGCCATAATGCGGCCCAGGAACTGACCAACCGGATGGACAAACTCTTTGCCGAACAGATGGAAGGAGGACAAATCTGATGTACTATATTGGAATCGACGTAGGCGGCACGAATTTGGTCGCTGGACTGGTAGACGAGAATGGGCATATTTTAAATAAGGTAAGCAGCCCGGTACCAAAGGATATGACCGCCATACAGTTTGGCGCTGAGCTGGTCCGGCTGGCCCGGCAGGTCTGCGAGGTGGGCAGTATCGGCTCAGAGCAGATCGAGACAGTGGGGATTGGTCTGCCCGGTGTCGTGGACAACAAGGATGGCCTGTTTGTCCAAAACCCCAACATGCCCTTTTCCGACAAAAATGTACCCCTGCGGGAAATGTTCCACAAGGAATGGGACGTCCCCGTATTTCTAGGTAACGACGCCAACTGCGCAGCAGTAGGCGAATACTGGGCCGGCGCGGCCAAGGGCTGCGACCCGGCGGTGATGGTCACGCTGGGTACCGGCATCGGCGGCGGTATGGTGTGCAGCGGCAAGCTGTTCACCGGCTTTGCCAACTCCGGCATGGAGATCGGCCACATGATTATTCAGCCCAATGGCATCCTCTGCGGCTGCGGCGGACGGGGCTGCTGGGAGCGATACGGCTCCGCCACCGCCCTGATTCAGCTCACCCAACTGGAGATGGAACGCGACCGGGAGAGCATGCTGTGGGAACTGGTGGACGGCGACAGCTACAAGGTGCAGGGCCGAACCCCCTTCCAGGCCGCACGTCTGGGCGACGCCGCCGCAAAGCGGGTGCTGTCCAAATACCTTCAGGGGCTGTCCCTTGGTATGATTAACCTGGTGAATATCCTCCAGCCGGAGATTATCTGCTTGGGCGGCGGTGTGAGCAACGCTGAAGACGACCTGCTTCTGGATCCCCTGCGGGAACTGGTCTGGCGGGGATGCTTTGACAAAGGGAATCACACTCGGATTGAAAAGGCTTCCTTAGGGAATGATGCCGGCGTCGTCGGCGCGGCCCTGCTGTGCAATTTGGTATAAAATCGTTCCGCAGGCGCCCCGCTGCTGATTTGAAACTTGCAAAAGGGAATCTGATGTGGTAAAATACCATGTCAGATTCCTTTTCTTTTCCAGAAAAGGAGTCATTTCTTAAAGAAGAAAGAGCCTGGATGACCATATTGCCACCCAGGATGCTGCGTAAGAACCTCAAACCCGTTGCCGCACAAGGATTTGAGTCGTTTTAAAAGAAAGGGATGGCTGCGTGTACCTAAAAGCATTGGAAATTCATTTCACCCCTTTGCAAGCAACAAAAACCCCAGTGTCTTCAATAGGTTCACAGCATAATGAAGCAATCGGAATTTTGTGAATTACACCACTTTTACACCACTTGAAAAGACTCTGACATAGCCCGATTTTGTACTTAAAACCAACCATTTGGATGAATAGTTGAACTCG
>JAAWIE010000180.1 GCA_022796195.1 Lawsonibacter sp.
GCTATTAAAGTAATACCTTTGTTTCCCTTGTTTCTCATATCTTTCCTCTCCTTCTTTTGTTCTAGTATTTGTTTTTTCTTACAAATTATTCATTTGCTTTTATGACATTTTTGTCATATTTTATTCTATTTTATCTAAATGTTTTTTCCAAGTCAATATGTTATGACAATTTTGTCATACTTTTTTAATCTGTAATATTATATAATTAATATATTATTTACTATGGAGGTAACAAATGATTCGACATTATAGATTGCAAAGTAAACTTACACAAGAAGAATTAGCCGAAGAGCTAGGTATAAGTTGGCGCCAATTGCAGAGATTAGAACATAATGAAGAAAAAACAAGAATTTCCACCTTTAAAAAAATCGTAAAAGTCCTTAACATTCCAGATGACGAAATTTTGCGATTTATAAAAAGTAAATAGTATAGTTTTCAATTCTTACAAAAAAGTATCTAAAATTTCTTAAAAATTAAATGATACTTTTTATTTTTTGTCTTTTAAAATCATTGCCAATATTTTCTTCTTATGCTATTATATTATTTGTAAAAAATGTTAATAATAAATACAAATGATGGGAGGTTAAAAATGGAATTTGAACAATGGAAACAATTTAAAAAAGGTGATTGGCAAAGTGAAATAAATGTAAGAGATTTTATACAAAAAAATTACACTCCTTACGAGGGTAATTCAAGCTTTTTAGCAGGAACTAGCGATAAAACACAAAAATTATGGAATGAAGTATTAGAATTGTATAAACAAGAACATGATAGTAACGGAGGTGTACTAGATATTGATGCAAAAACAATATCTACTGTTTCTAGCCATGAAGCTGGATATATAAATAAAGATTTAGAAGACATAGTCGGTCTTCAAACTGATAAACCATTAAAAAGAGCAATTATGCCTTTTGGAGGCATTAGAATTGTAGAAAAATCATGTGAAGCTTATGGAAGAAAGGTTGACCCAGAAGTAGCTAATATTTTTCATAAATATAGAAAGACTCATAATGATGGTGTATTTGATGTATACACTCCAGATATTAGAGCAGCTAGAAGCTCTCATTTAATTACAGGTTTACCTGATGGATATGGTAGAGGTAGAATTATAGGTGATTATAGAAGAGTTTCACTATATGGTGTAGATGTTTTAATAGAAGAAAAGAAACAAGAATTAGACGTTTTAAATGTTGATGAGTTAACTGTGGATATTATTCGTGATAGAGAAGAAATTAGTGAACAAATAAAAGCTTTAAATGAATTAAAAGTTATGGCATCAAAATATGGATTTGATATTTCAAAGCCTGCATCAAATGCAAAAGAAGCTGTTCAATGGTTATATTTTGGATATTTAGGTGCTATAAAAGATCAAAATGGAGCTGCTATGAGTATTGGAAGAACTTCTACTTTCCTAGATATATATTTTGAAAGAGACCTAAAAAATGGAGATATAACAGAACAAGAAGCACAAGAAATTATGGACCATTTTGTTATGAAATTAAGATTAGTTCGTTTCCTAAGAACACCCGAATATAATGAATTATTTAGTGGTGACCCTGTATGGGTAACAGAAAGTATAGGTGGAATGGGAATAGACGGTAGAACTTTAGTTACTAAAAACTCATTTAGAGTTTTACACACATTAGAAAATTTAGGTCCAGCCCCAGAACCAAACCTAACAGTTCTTTGGTCAACTAAATTACCAGAAGGTTTTAAACGTTACACTTCAGATTTATCTATAAAAACTTCATCTATTCAATATGAAAGTGATGACTTAATGAGAGTAACTCTAGGAGATGATTATGGAATAGCATGTTGTGTATCACCTATGAAAATAGGTAAGCAAATGCAATTTTTTGGAGCTAGAGCAAACTTAGCAAAAACTTTATTATATGCTATAAATGGTGGTAGAGATGAAATTTCAGGAAAACAAATAACTCCAAAATTTGAACCTATCACTTCTGAATACTTAGATTATGACGAAGTTATGGAGAAATTTAGTCAAATGATGGATTATGTATCAAAAATATATATTAAAGCCTTAAATTCTATACATTATATGCATGATAAATATTCATATGAAGCAATTGAAATGGCTTTGCATGATAGAGAGATTTTAAGAACCATGGCATGTGGAATAGCAGGCTTATCTGTAGTTGCAGACTCTTTATCAGCTATCAAATATGCTAAAGTTAAAGTTATTCGTGATGAAACTGGTCTAGCTATTGATTATGAAATCCAAGGAGATTTCCCTACATTTGGCAATGATGATGATAGAGTTGATAATATAGCTGTTAATGTTGTAAAAATATTTATGAATAAATTAAGAAAACATCAAACTTATAGAAATTCAAAACATACATTATCAATCTTAACAATAACATCAAATGTTGTATATGGTAAAGCAACTGGAAATACACCTGATGGAAGAAAAGCAGGTAGTCCTTTTGGACCTGGTGCAAATCCTATACATGGAAGAGACACAAATGGAGCTTTAGCAGTTATGAATTCAATAGCAAAATTACCATTTAACTCAGCAGAAGATGGAATATCATATACATTTTCAATAACACCTGGAACACTTGGAAAAGACGAAGAAACAAGAGTAACAAATTTAGTAAATATGTTAGACGGCTATTTTGCACAAACTGGACATCATATAAATGTAAATGTCTTTGACCGTAAATTATTAGAAGACGCAATGGAACATCCAGAAAAATATCCACAATTAACAAT
>JAAWIE010000169.1 GCA_022796195.1 Lawsonibacter sp.
GGCATTCGGCGGCTGAACCGCACCTCCAACGATTTGATTTATATTCCTGCCCGTATGTGCTGCCTTATCAAGGACGGGGAGATTTCCGTCCTGGGGATGCACATCAGCCCCTATGAGAAGGGGAACATCTTTAACAAGGACCCCCGGCGCCCCCGGCGGCTGCTGATGCACAAGCGGGAGATCATGCGGCTGTTTGGGCGCATCAAACAGGACGGCTATTCCCTGATCCCCCTGGCCGTCTACTTCAAGGGCCCCCGGGTCAAGCTGGAGATCGGCCTGGCCAAGGGCAAGAAGCTCTATGACAAACGGGAGTCCGCCGCCCGCCGGGACGCTAAGCGGGAGATTGACCGGGCTATGAAGACCCGGAACCGGTAATGTCCCGCCTTTGGACCGCCTTTGCCGCCCTGCGGGGCATCCTGGGCGGGCTGCTGGGGGCCTGGCTGACGGCCCGGCTGTGGCTGTGGACCACCTGGAGTCTGGACTTTCTGGGTAGCTGCGCCATCCTGATCCTGCTGTTGGCCGGGGGGGCCGCCTGTCTGGGCTACTGGCTGCTGCGGGGTCTGCGGAACGGGCGGTTTGCCAGGTGGACCACCTGCCTCTGCACCGTTTTGGGAGCCGGCGCGGCGGTCGTTCAGGAATTGGGCGGTCAGTACGCTCTGGCGCTGGCAGTGGGGCTTGCCGCGGTGCCCTCCGCGGTCCTGTGTCAAAATACCCTGCTGCGGTACTCCGACCCCATCTGGTACGCCAATCCCAAACGGACCGCCTGTGTCCGGGCCGGCAACAGTCTCTACAACTGCCGCCTCTATGACGCCGATCAGCCCCCTCTGCCCCCCTCCTTTCAGGTGGGCGGAACCGGTATGCTGATCCATGTCAGCGGTATGACCATCCGCGTGGAGCACTTTTTCCGCAAGGGCTACACCTTTTCCGTAGACGAGGTGAAGGGGGTCATCGTGGGACCGCCCAACGGCAGCAACGTCCTCTACGACCGGGAATTTCGGGCGCTGGCAAAATTCGGCGCCTCCCAGCCCAACGGCCGCCTGTTTGTCCAGTACCTGGAGCACTGGGAAATTCCCTTTTATGATTACCGCAACAGCGTTCCGCTTATCCCGGAACAGAAGCAGGAGGCGGCTGTGGAGACGCCGCCCACCCCTGCTCCAGCGCCGGAATCCGCGCAGGCGCCCCCGCTGTACAGGCCGGACTCCTCTCTGCCCAACTACTTCTCCCTCCCCCTGCGTCTCCCCGCGCCCACCGCCTCTATCTGCATCATCGTGGCGGGATTCATCCTGAGCTTCACCGCCTTTGCAGCCATTCCGGTTTTGGTGGGAACCTTTGCCGCCCCAAGTCAGGTGAGCTTTCTGATGACCTATGTGTGGGGCCCCGTCTCTCTAGTCTTGATAGTGGGCCCCATTGCGGTGCTGACCCTCACCGGGCGTCTGCTTCCCGCTGAGCTGGAGGTGGACGACGGGCGGATATACCAGCTGGGCTTTTTCCTGAACCGGCGGGAGTTGACCGGGCAGATTGCCGCCTTTCGCCAGGACCGCTCCGACAACTGCTGGGTCCTTCTGGACCATAGAAACAGACCTATCGTCAAGTTCAGCGGAGACACCTTGGAGGCCTCCATGCTGCTGAAATATCTGAGAGAGCAAAATATCCCTTGGCTCCGCGACGAGAGCCAGGAAAGGAATTGATCTTATGTCTGACAAGAAAAATCCCATTGTCACCATTGAAATGGAGAACGGCTCCGTGATGAAAGCGGAGCTCTACCCCGAGACCGCCCCCAACAGCGTGAATAACTTTATCTCCCTGATTCAAAAGGGTTTCTACGACGGTCTGATTTTCCACCGCTGCATCCCCGGCTTTATGATCCAGGGCGGCTGTCCCCAGGGCACCGGCACCGGCGGCCCGGGGTACTCCATCAAAGGAGAATTTACTGAAAACGGCTTCCAGAATGACCTGATCCACCAGCGGGGCGTGCTGTCCATGGCCCGGGCAATGGACCCTAACTCCGCCGGGAGCCAGTTCTTCATCATGGTGGATCAAGCCCCCCACCTGGACGGCAGCTACGCTGCCTTTGGTAAGGTGATTGTGGGCATGGAGACCGCTGACGCCATTGTCTCCGCCAAAACCGACTGGAACGACTGCCCCCGCCAGAAACAGATGATGAAGAAGGTCACCGTGGATACCTTCGGCGTGGAGTACCCTGAACCGGAAAAAATCTGATCTCTCACCCGCTCTGACTCACAGGGCGGGTTTTTCTGTACCACTCGTGTTTTTTGTGGAAACGGAGTAAACCCGCCTTATACCCTGAACATTTAGGGTTGAACTGCTTTGTCTGCGGCAACGGTGTGGACACTCCCTACAAGCCCGACCCTTCTCGCCGCTGACTGCTTTGAGAATATGACCCGCTAAACAGCAAGGGGCAGCTCCACGCCGCTCCCTGAAAATTGTTACCAAATCGTAACACAATTCGACCGCCGCTTGTGATATACTATAAGTCCCAAGCGGTTGCATGGGGGCGTACCGGTTTCGACGGGGGTATAGAAGCAGGAATAGCGAGCGGATGCGCCTAACATCCTAAAAATGGGCACTTATAAATTAAAGAACGATAACGATTACGTTCTCGCCGCTGCTTAATGCGGCCGTCCTGCCCGGAAGGACCACGAGCCGGGTCTGGGCGTAGCCTTAGTGGTGCCCGTGCGTTCGGAAAGAGTTGACCGTTCCACGCAT
>JAAWIE010000170.1 GCA_022796195.1 Lawsonibacter sp.
GCCTCGGTGCCCTTCTCGTTGACCTCGATCTTCGCGGCGTGGATCACCTGGGAGATGTAGTAGCCGTATTCACTGTCCCCCATTTTGGAAAAATTGGCTGTGCCGCGGGCGAAGGTGTCTTCCAGGCCCAGAGCGGGCAGGATTTCTTCCAGCTGGCCCTTCCACTCCGCCTCAAATTTTGGCATGGCGAAGCGAAGAAACAGTGTCTCCACCCGGCTGTCGATGAGCTGGGACAGGTCGCCCTTCTCCAAAGAGGCGAGCCATGTGCCAAGGCCGGGGGAATCCGGGTACAGGTCGGGCATAATGGCCACAAAGGCCAGCCGCCCGTCGTCGTAGGGCAGGACCACCCCCTGGGCCCCTTTGTCCTGAATGTAGGAGAGATCGGTTTCAAAGAACTGCAAAAATTCCATGCGGGAGGTATCGTCATACATATGGTTGAAGGCCATTTCCTGGGTGTTCAGGGGATCAAATTCGTTGAGCCACTTGTTTTTCAGATACAGGGTGTTGACCAGCAGCAGAGCGGTGTTCTCGCCGAAGGGCTGGTCGATGATACAGGGGATCAGCTTGTCGGTCTTTTTCGAGACCCATGTGTTCAAGTCGTCCACGATCCTCTGGTCGGACAGCTCCGCCTCATACACCTGTGCGCTATAGTATCCCCGGCATTTGGACACAAAGTCCTGGTAGATATCCCCTTGAATGTCCTTCCAGAGGCTGTTGGCGATGGTGAATTTGGTGGAGCCGTTTAAGTTTTGGTAGTCCTGCATCAGCTGAGCGCAGGCGGCGTTGAGCTCCTCCAGGTCCACACCGCCGCCCAGGACCTCCTGGAATTGAGTCAAGGTGTTTCCATCCGCGCCGTTGGCGGTCATGGACAGGGCCAGGGCTACAGACAGGGGAGAGATCAAGGTGGATTTTTTATCCTCTTCCCGGGTCTTTTGCAGCAGCTCCAGGCCGAAGGAAGACAGAACCTCGTTGACCGTTTCGCTGCTGGCAGGATTGATGGACAGCTTGTCCGCATGGAGCCAGGGCTGTGAGGGGGGCAGGGACGTGGAGCCGTCGCACATAGGGACGGACTCATCGGCGGGGGCGCCGTTGGCGCAGCCGTACAGTACCGGCAGGCTCAGGGAGCAGGCCAGGAGCAGGGCAAGGGTACGTTTCATAAATATTCTCCTTTCTACATACAGTCACCACTATAGACGAAAACTGCTCCCCATGGTTGCACAATTTTGAAAATTTTTTGAGGAATTTCAGCTAGATTGTCCTTGACGGGCGGACGGAACCTATGATATAATACCGTTTCGTGGCGGTAGAGGCACTGTGCCCTTTTACCCGATGAAGTTTCTGGGAACCCAAGCCGGTGAAGCGGACCGGGCGGGTGAGCCAAAGCAGCGGAATGATACAGCTTGTGATGGCGAGGAAAGTGAGGGGATGCCGAAATGATTCCAGAACTAAATGGCTCCAACAAGGTTGTGGGGGCCAAGCAAGTCCGCCGGGCCCTGCGGGACGGCCGGGCTGCAAGGCTTTATATTGCCATGGATGCCGACCCCCGGCTGCTCCAGCCCTTGGTTCAGGAGGCGGTTAACCGGCAGGTGCCGATTCAACAGGTCTCTTCTATGAAGGAACTGGGCGAGTCCTGCGGGATCGCCGTAGGGGCCGCTGTGGCGGTTTTATTAAGGTTTTAACAAATGGAGGGATAAAATCTTCCAAATTTGTTAAAATATATATTACGCCTCGTTTATGAGGCAGAATTCAGGAAAGGAGGAAACCCATTCATGCCTACTTTTAACCAGCTGGTGCGCAAGGGCCGCACAATGGCGGCGTACAAGTCCACCTCCCCCGCTCTTCAGCGCGGTCTGAACACCCTGAAGAACCGGACCACCGAACTGCCCTCTCCCCAGAAGAGAGGCGTCTGCACCGCCGTGCGTACTTCCACCCCCAAGAAGCCTAACTCGGCCCTTCGTAAGATCGCCCGTGTGAAGCTGACCAATGGGATGGAGGTCACCGCCTATATCCCCGGTGTGGGCCACAACCTTCAGGAGCACAGCGTCGTGATGATCCGCGGCGGACGTGTCAAGGACCTGCCCGGCGTGCGTTACCACATCATCCGCGGCACTCTGGATACCCAGGGCGTTAACGGACGTATGCAGGCCCGCTCCAAGTACGGTGCCAAGCGGCCCAAGGCCGGCAAGAAGTAATAAACTTCTCCCTAGAAATTGCATTGTGCGTTTGCGCAAGGCAAAAGCCTTGCCGAGCGTTTAACCATATATGTACCACGGCTTCCATGCAGGACAGGTGCGAATGGAGAAACCTCGGACAGGCATTACACGCCATGAGATTTCATGTGCGAGTACCTATGATTTCTATTTATTTAAGAAGGAGGGAAGCAAAGTGCCCAGAAGAGGAAATGTACCCAAGCGGGAAATTTTACCCGACCCGCTCTACAACTCCGTCCTGGTTACCAAGCTCACCAACAGCATTATGCTGGATGGCAAGAAGGGCGTGGCGCAGAAGGTTGTCTACGGCGCCTTTGAGATCATCAAGGACAAGACTGGCAAAGAACCCATGGAGGTTTACACCCAGGCCCTTGAGAATATCATGCCTTCCCTGGAGGTCAAGGCCCGCCGTGTGGGCGGCGCCACCTATCAGGTGCCCATCGAGGTCCGGCCCGAGCGCCGGCAGACCCTGGGTCTGCGCTGGCTGACCACCTACGCCCGTAACCGGGGCGA
>JAAWIE010000171.1 GCA_022796195.1 Lawsonibacter sp.
GCTGCCCGCCCCGTTGGCGTCGGCCTGGTGGATATAGATCTCCGCCTCCGGGTAGACCCGGTGGAGGGCGGGGACGGCGGTAGTGTGGTCGTAGTGGCCGTGGGTCAGGAGGATATACTTCACCTGAGCCCCAGTCTCCTCAATGGCCTCCTGGATCAGCTCCGGCTCGTCCCCCGGGTCGATGACCGCCATCTGATTGCTGTCCGTGTCGATGAGAAAATAGCAGTTGGTGACAATGGGGCCCACCTGCATCATTTTGACCTTCATAATCATTCCTCCAGCACATTAAAAGAAGCTCTCATAGCCGGTCAGGTCCAGCGGCTTGCGCTGAAACGCCCGCTCAAATATGTCAATCACGGTGTCCAGGTCCTTCCAGTGGTAACACCGCTCCAGCAGCACCGGACCGCTCTCCCCGTTCCAGCCCACACCCACAATATAGTCGTCCTTGTTGGGCCCCTTCAGGGCAATGGCGCTCTGGATGAACCAGTAATGGCTCTCGTCGGCGGGGTCCTTCTGCTCCAGAATGATAAAGCTGTCGTTGTCGGGATAGAGCTCGGCCAGGTCGTATTCGATGTTTGCCCAGGTAAAATCCCGGAACAGATTCCCGCCCTCGCTGAGGGTCCAGGGCCACTCCGGGTTGGGCTGGCGGATTTTCTCAGGGTCCATTGGGAAGCCTCCTTAAATTGATTGCACCGCCTGCCAGCTGCCGTCTGGCTGACGCAGAAATTGTGTAAAACCGGAAAAATCCACGGGTTCATACTCCAATGCCGGGTGGAACAGGGCAAACACCGCTTCCAAATCCGGACAGTACCGCTCCAGGAGCACCTGGCCGCCGGTCTCCGCATAGCCGCACTGCACCACATACTGCCCCTCGCCGGGACCACAGATGGAAATGAGACATTGGATAAACCAGTACTGCTCCGGGTCGTGGGGGGCCTCCTGACGCAGGCTGACGAAGCTCTTCCCGTCAGGACTCAGCCACTCCAGAGCCAGCTTGACGTGGCGGGCGGCGTCCTCCGGAGGATTGCCCCCCCACTTCCATCATCCAGGGCCAGTCCGGGTTGGGCTGGCGGATTTTCTCAGGGTCCATGGAAAGACCTCCTTAGGGTTTGTCCGTGTCAAAGAGGATGGTCACCGGCCCGTCGTTTACCGACGCCACCTGCATATCCGCGCCGAACTCCCCGTGCTCCACGGAAAAGCCCCGCCGGCGGCACTGGTCCAGGAAGCGCTCATACAGGGGGACGGCCAGGTCGGGCTTGGCGGCGCGGGAGAAGCCGGGGCGGCGGGAGGAGGTGTCGGCATAGAGGGTAAACTGGGAGATCACCAGCAGAGCGCCCCCCACCTGCTCCAGGTTCAGGTTCATTTTGCCGTTCTCGTCCTCAAAGACCCGCAGGTTGCACACCTTTTCCGCCAATTTATCGCACACGGCCTCGTTGTCCTCCGGGCCAACCCCCAGCAGCACCAGAAAGCCCCGCTCAATGGCCCCGTTCACTCTGCCGCCGATGGTAACGGAGGCGGAGGTCACGCGCGTAACGACCGCACGCATAGAATCACGTCCTTTGTTAAAAATGGATGGCCGGTATACATAGCCTTTTGGTCATGCTGCCATAAAGATAAGGGATGTGAGTCCGCCCAGGATGATGGTGAAGGACAGGGCGGCCCAGAAAAGGGGCCAGTTGACCGGGGCATTTTCCCCGTTCTTCGGGGGCTGGGGCTTGTGGTGGATGGCACTGACCAGAGTGCAGATGAACACAGGCGCCCAAATAAACCAGGTCCAGCCAAAGAAAATGCCGAGAAAATTAAATACCACAGACAACCGCCCCTTTATTTCCCGCTGGCCCGGGCTACGTGGTACACGCCCTGGATATTGTTCAGCTTGTTGATGACCCCCTCCAGCTCGTCCTTGTCCTTCACCTCCACCACCATACTGATGGTGGCGTGACCGTCGGGCATGGCGCGGGCGGCCAGGGCGGACACCTTCACCTTCGCCGTGGACAGGGCCATTGCCACGTCCAGGGTCAGATTGTCCCGGTCCTTGGCGGACAGCTCCAGGGAGGTCTTGTAGTTGGGCAGCTTGCTCTCAACCCAGGAGACCTTGACCCACCGGTCGGCCTCCTCCGGCTTGCGCTTGTCGGGGGCGGCGTTTGGGCAGTCGCAGCGGTGGACCGACACCCCGTAGCCCCGGGTTATAAAGCCGATCACCGGGTCCCCGGGCACCGGGGTGCAGCACTTGGCGAACTTCACCAGGCAGTTGCCCAGCCCCTCCACGATAATGCCCGAGTCGGAGTGCCTGGGCTTGACGGGGCCGTGGGGGTCCGACGGGGCGGCGTTCCCCGGCATAATCACGCTCTCCTCCAGGGTGCGGGCGGCGGCTGCGGCCTTCTCCGCCTGGAGGCGGCCCAAACGCTGGAGCTCCTCCCGGATGCGGGCCACCGATTTGGAGGCGGTGGTCCCCCCGTAGCCGATGGAGGCATACAGCTCGTCCAGGGTTCCGCAGCGCAGCTTGCGCAGGATGTGGGGCAAGACCTCCTCACTGGTAATGGTGGCCAGGGTCATCTTGGCGTGCTTCAGCTCCGCGTCAAAGGCGGCCCGGCCGGTGGCGATGTTCTCCTCCCGCCGCTCCTTCTTGAACCACTGGCGGATCTTGTTCCGGGCCTCGTTGG
>JAAWIE010000196.1 GCA_022796195.1 Lawsonibacter sp.
TAGGTTATGAGCTATTCCACCAATTAATTGTCCAAGTGATGCTAAACGTTCTTTTTCCATTAAAGTTTCTTGATTATTGTGGATTTGATCAACATAAGTTTTAGTCAATTTTTTAATCTCATTAAAAGCAGATGTCAAATCGCCAATTTCATCATTAGAGGTAATAGGTAGATTATTGGCATATATTACATCTTTAGAATTTGATATTTTTTTCATTCCATTTACAACACTATTAATATCATTACTTAAATCCTTTCCGATATATAAAATAAACAAACTATTAATTAAAATTAATAATGCTGCAATTAAAATAAATGGAGTAATAAAAGTGTTAGCAAATACAAAATAACGAATTCCTACAAAATATTCTCCTTCAGTGGTATTTAACTTGACAACAGAACCTTCTCTATTTTGACCATAGTATTCATAAGTGTAACCATCCATTTCTTCATAAAAGTCCATAGTATAAGTGACAAAGAAATCATTCAATTCTTCAGGAGAATCATAAATAGATCCATCTGTAGCAGACATAATAAAAGTATGATCACCTTCTGATTTTAGCTCAATAGATTGTAAAGTTTCTTTTATTTGTGATAATTCATAAACTTTATCATCTGGAAAAGTTGCTAATAATTCCTGACGATAGAAATGATTCAATAAATCACCTTTTTCTACAGTCATAAGAGACATTGAAACAAGCAAAATAATAACAAAAGAATATAGAAACAAAGGTAAAATTTGAATAAGTAATTTTTTATATAATTGTAATCGAATTCCATTTATTTCATTTTGTGTTAATTCGGCTGTTTCTATTAGTTTATGAGTAAAAAAGTTCTTGCTTAACATGTAAGAAAAGATAGCAAATACAGAACTAAATGAAAATACAACAGTCGAGATTCTAAGAACTAGTTCAAGCTCTGTATTAAACGCAAAAAGCAAAATAGCAACAATGATAGTAGGGACAAACAATTCGAATAAAAGCATAAGATAAGGATAGTTAAAGGCTTTTTTTCGAATTGAGTCAACATTGTCTTTGCTATCAGATAAAGATAATCTACTATAGACAAATCGAAATGCAGTATACAATAAAATTAATAAAACAGTAATCAAAATTAAAAACTGATGAGAATATTTTATGCCTACGATTTCTACTTGAAAATCATTATCAGTTGAATTTGGTGGATAATTTAAAACTAAAGGTAATGTAAAATATAAAATAGCAGATATAAATATAAAAATTAAAGTATTTACAAAAGCTAATTTCTTACCAGTATTAATTTGAAACAACTTATTAAGTTTCATTTGTGTTACCCCCTATAAACTTTTTTTCTTTTAAAAAAGTTAATATTTTTGTGATATATAAAACATCAACTTTTGGCCATTCTAAATTTAGACTTTTTAATTTGCAATTTGTATTTTCATTATAAATATTAATGTTATTATAATTAAATACATTAGCAATATAACTAGTAATTCCAAAGTAATTAGAATTTGAATTAGACAATTTGTTTCTGAATTCTTCCATAGAAGAGGATGTTAAGCTTAATCCTAAATTATTCAATATCTTGATTAATTCTCTGCAAACAACATAATTATTATTAAATAAGTGATAAATTTCTATGTTATTACTTTGGTGTTTCAATAAGTGCACAATAAAATTAGCACAATAATCAACAGGAGTAAATTCAAAAGGAAAGTCTAATAATTCATTTGGAATAACTCCTAAAGAAATGAAAGCAGATAAACGGTTTAAAAATGCATTTTCATTAAAGTTTTCTTGAAAAACACCATCACTATAACGATTGGTAATCGTTCCAACACGATAAATGCTAGCAATTAAGCCATCTTTGTGGCAAGCCTCTAAAATTAATTTTTCTGCTTCAAATTTGCTTCTAACATATACATTTTGATTATATTTCTGGCCAATATACAAATCAGTTTCTCTAAAATCGGATTTTGGTGTATCTACTAATCCAAAACCAGAAACAGACATAGTTGAAACATAATGTAGGGGAATAGAAAATTGTTTACAAAAATCTAAAATTTTACTAGTTCCACTTACATTTGTTTTATTAAATATATCGTAATTCCCATAATGCTTTACAATTGCTGCAACATCAATAACACAGTTAACCTTTTTTCCTAACTCTTGGTACATATCATCTGAAATTCCCATATTTTCTTCTAGAATGTTTCCTGTGATTACTTGAATTCTATCTAAATAAGATAAAACATCTAAATTAGGAAAATAAAAACTTAGTTTTTCTTCTAATCTTCTCATTGGAAGCACATTATCTTTTTCTCTAATAATGCAGAAAATTTTACTATTAGTATGCATTAATAAATTATATAAAATATGAATTCCTAAGAAACCTGTTGCGCCAAAAAGAATAATATTATCATAATTTAAATTATTATTTTCTAATGGATAGGTAATATATTTTATATCTGGATAATTTGTATTAGCCAAATAAGAGATTTCTTCATTAGTATCTAATAGAAAATCAGATAATTCACGAATTGTTTTATAGTCATAAAGGTTTTGCGTATTGATATGAATTCCTTTTGAAAATAAGATAGATTGAGCTCTTATTAATAAGAGTGAATCCATATAATAATCAAAGAAATT
>JAAWIE010000028.1 GCA_022796195.1 Lawsonibacter sp.
ATCAGCTCCGCAACTTGATTTTCATTGTAATGCATTTTCTCCCAAAAATTGGATTGGAAACAGCTTGTCCCATCGAAAATTTTAACAGGTTGTCTTTACGCCATCGCCGCCGGAAAAGGCTTATCCTACCAACAATCCAGTGTTTTCAAGGCTTTCCGGTCTTGTTGCGCTTACGCCATCGCCCCATCTGCGGCTAAGTCCTCTGTCAAGTCAGCGATGACATCTCCTGTGGATTGGATAGAACCGGCGCTCCAAGGAAAGCCGGAAGCGGCGGTAGGATAGACACCAGTGGTGTGATCCACAAAGTATGGGGCAAAGGCGGGGTTGTTCCGAATATCCTCGTCAGAAAGATTTCGGGTCAACTGGTGAACAACAGCTGCCACCATTTCCATATGCCCAAGTTCTTCAGTCCCGATATCGGTAAGCAGCCCCTTAGCCTCAGCGTACGGCATGGAGTATCGCTGCGACAGATAGCGCATAGAGGCACCCAATTCACCATCGGGTCCACCATACTGACTGATAATAAAAGCGGCCAATTTGGGGTTTGGTGTGGTGATCTTTACTGGGAACTGAAGTTTTTTCTCATAATGAAACATCTCAATTCACCTCATTCTGCGAAAAATTCCAGGGCCAAGGTTCGGACAGCCACTGGTAGCTGTCGCCAGCGGCAGCGGTTTCCTTGGTAATAGGCCCATATTTGGACTCATAAGCGGCTTTAGCTGCCTTTTCCATAGCGGAGAACTGTTTAAACATCGCGAACGCTTCGGCATCATCTTTATGAGTATCCAGATAGATCCCGAGCTCCAGTATTACAAATTCCAACGCTTGCAACTCAGCCAATGGTGTAGCGGGCAGAGAAGAGCCATCTACAGCCAAATGAAAGGGTAAATTCAGTCCGGGGAATAGTGTACCGTTGCTCAACGCCTCACTCTGAGCATATTTTTGAGGGTTGTTCTGCTGAAAAGGTACATAAGGCACAGCCAGTCCTGCACAGGACGGCAGGGTGCCATTGTTGTCTGGGCAGCTGGCCTGAGTAGGGGTGGTGCTGGCAGACCGGGAGCCATTATTTTCAATCAACAAGGGAAAATCCCTCCTTTATTCAATCCGGGAGGACGGGTGCGGGGAGCGCACAGCGTCCCCCTTGCTCCATTCTATGTGTCTGCCCGTCGATGGGTACACGCATACCAAACTGGCAGATCCCATAGGATAAAAGGGAGGTGGTCGTAGTGAAAAAAGGTATCCTGCTGGCTGGAGCACTTTTGGGGACAATACTCCTGCTGGCGCTGGCTCTGAACCGGCTGAATCGCCTGGTGGAACCAGCTATGGAACCATCAGCCATACAGCGGACGGGCCCACTGGTGCTGGATGCTGGTCATGGGGGGGAAGACGGAGGAGCGGTGTCTCTTACTGGGGTTCCAGAGAGCCAAATCAATTTGGCGATTGTCTTAAAACTGCGAGACATTTTAGGATTCTGTGGTGTGGACCCCATTCTGCTTCGGGATGAGGATATTTCTTTGTATGATGAGGGCGCTGGAACTCTGCGGGAGAAGAAACGGTCTGACCTGAAGAATCGGGTAGAGCGGATTGAAGCGGTGAAAGGAGGCACACTGCTGAGTATTCACCAAAACACCTACCCTGGCAGCCGTTATCATGGTGCACACGTCTTTTACGCACCCACTGAAGGCTCACAATCGTTGGCGGAACACGTTCAGAACAGCATTAAAACTGCCCTCCAGCCTGGCAATGAGCGGGCTGTAAAGCAGATTCCCGATACAGTTTATATTATGAATCATGTAACCTGTCCAGCCATTCTTATTGAATGTGGATTTTTGACTAATCATGATGAAGAGGCCCTTTTGCGGGATGAAGATTATCAGAGGCAACTGTCAGCGGTTATCGCTGCCGCATGGCTGACAGCGTCGAAATAAGATTTACAATTCTTTCTGGATCTGGTACAATGGCCCTATGATTGCACAAAGGAGAACAGAGCATGAAGGCCAAAATTTTATTTTATTGTACCGAGTGCGGCAATGAACTGCCCAAGTGGCATGGACAGTGCCCCGCATGCAAAGCGTGGAACAGTATCGTGGAACAGCCTGCAGAAAAAACCTCAAAGCGTTCTGCTCCAGTGAAGGGTGGTTCTGCACTTGGGATTGCGGTTAGTCGACCTAGACCCATGAAAGAGGTGGAAACAACCGATGAACTTCGCTTTGCTACTGGTATGGGAGAACTGGACCGGGTGCTGGGAGGCGGCGCAGTGAAAGGCTCGTTGGTTCTGGTGGGTGGTGCGCCTGGAATTGGCAAATCCACCTTGATGCTTCAGATCTGCGATAATTTGTGCCGCTTTGCCACAGTACTCTATGTATCCGGCGAGGAGTCGGAGCGACAAATTAAGCTGCGTGCAGAACGCCTGAAAGTACAGGGCGAGGGTCTGTACCTGCTGGCAGAAACGAATCTGGAAAATCTGGTGGATGCAGTACATCAACTTCAGCCCGATGTGCTGATTGTAGATTCTATTCAAACTCTGTACCATGGGGATGTAACCTCGGCACCCGGCAGCGTCAGTCAAGTAAAGGAGTGTACCTTGACACTGATGCAGCTGGCAAAAGGGGAGAATATTACCGTTTTTGTCATTGGACATGTGAACAAAGAGGGCTCGATTGCCGGCCCAAAGGTGCTGGAGCATATGGTAGACTGTGTGTTGTACTTTGAAGGCGAACGGCACATGGCCTACCGGATTCTCCGAGCCGCCAAGAACCGTTTTGGTGCTACTAATGAGATCGGCGTTTTTGAAATGGAAGAGGGCGGACTTACTGAGGTGCCCAATCCCTCCGAAGCTATGCTGGCCGGCCGGCCGACAGGTGCCCCTGGCACCTGTGTAACCTGTGTGATGGAGGGTGTTCGGCCTGTACTGGCAGAAATTCAGGCTCTTGTGGTGCCGTCCAGCTTGGGCAACCCCAGGCGAGTGAGCAACGGTTTTGACTACAGCCGCTCCATGCTCCTGCTGGCGGTGCTGGAAAAACGGGGCGGACTGATGGTAGGGAACTGCGACGCCTACCTCAACGTTATCGGTGGGTTGTATCTGGAGGAACCTGCTGCCGACCTTGCTGCCATACTGGCGTTGGCCTCCAGCTTCCGAGACAGACCTGTCCCCAATGATCTGGCTGCAGTTGGAGAAGTGGGTCTTACCGGTGAACTGCGTGCGGCCAGTGCGCTGGGCCAACGGCTGGCGGAGGTCCAGCGGCTGGGCTTTAGTAAGTGCCTGATTCCTAAACGTACCCAGGGTAAGCTGGCTGTCCCAGAAGGATTAGAGCTGATCCGGGTGTCCAATATTCGAGAGGCCATGGCTGCTCTGCTGTGAGGTCTGAGTGGGCACAAAATTGACGCATTGTGATGTGCCCGGTTCTCCCGATGAGGCGGCGCGGGATAGAGAACAGTAGCCATCTTTTTGATATACACAGGGGTCTGTACAGGCAATGAGGCTCATTGTTTCAATTCTCCTTCATGTGTGTTTTCCAGAGCTCTTGGACAAACTTTAGGATAAATGGAGAGGAATCGGTATTCCGCCAGTTTTAACAGCCTCTAGTATTCCTAAAATATTATGAAACATGCAACGAGTACCGTTCTGATTGCTCCTTCATTCTTATTAAGGCAAACAAACGAGCTTATCGCCTGTTTTTACAGACGATAAGCTCGTTCAGCTCAGTACTCATTACTTTTCTGATTTAGATTTGTCTCACGGTGCTGGACGATTAAAAGGTCCAGAGATGCACAGGTTTGTGTTATTGGACAGGCTCAAAATCGCTGGCAGGGCGACGGCAGATGGGGCAGACATAGTCCTCGGGAAGGGTGTCGCTCTCATAGATAAAGCCGCAGATTTTACATACAAAGCCCTTGGGCTTGTCCGGAAGCGGCTCCGCCTCAGGGGCAGGTTGTTCACCCTTGACTGATGCAGCCAGTGCCTTGGCCAGAGCCTCTAATTCTCCTTCCTGACTGGGGGCTAGGGTAGATTTGAGGGTAACAGGAGCTTCCAGAATCTCCATATTCTTCATCTCACCCAGGATGTCTGCCATTAGCTTGCCGCTGGCAGGGGCCCAGGAACCATTCTGAATCAAAGCAACTTTCCGGTTTTGAAGATTGTGATGGGCCAGATCTCGAAGCAGATGCTCCATAGGGTCAAATATGCCGTTGTTGTAGGTGGGGGAGGCGAAGACAATGTGGCTATACTGGAAGCAGTCAGACAGCACATGGGAATAGTGGGTGATAGATACATCGTGCATCTCGACGGGCACACCCAGTTCAGCTAGGCGGCAGGCAAGAATATTGGCTGCGGTCTCGGTGTTGCCATAAATGGAGGCGAATGGAATCACAACACCCTGAACCTCTGGTTCATAGGAAGCCCATTTTACATACCGGTCGATAATCTGATTAAAGTCCTTCCGCCATATGGGGCCATGGAGGGGGCAGATCATCTGAATATCCAACTTGGAAGCCTTGTTCAGTAATGCCATTACCTGGGGGCCGTATTTGCCAACAATATTGGTGTAGTACCGGCGGGCCTCGTCCAGCCAGTCACGCTCCCAGTTCACCTCATCGGCAAAGAGGATGCCGTTTAGTGCCCCGAAGGAACCAAAGCCGTCTGCGGAGAAGAGAATCTTATCGGTGGAGTCGTAGCTTACCACTACCTCGGGCCAGTGGACCATAGGGGCGGCAACGAAGGTGAAGTTGTGCCGGCCAGTAGATAGTGTGTCGCCTTCGCCCACCAGAATGGCTCCCTTGGGATCGGCGGCGTGGAATTGACGGATCATGTTGATTGCTTTGCCATTGCAGACAATGCGGGCCTCTGGGTGGCGGAGCATCAGGTCACCCAGTGTGGCTGCGTGATCCGGTTCCATATGGTGGACAAAAATGTAGTCCAGCTTCCGGCCGTCCAGCGCCTGCTCCAGATTTTCAAAGAACTGGGTCTGGACCGAGCGGTCCACGGTGTCGAAAAGAACCGTTTTCTCGTCCAACAACAGATAGGAATTGTAGGACATGCCGCGGGGAACCGGGTGGGCTGCCTCGAAAATGGGGTGCTGGCGGTCGTTTGCGCCAATCCAGATGAGTTCATCTGTGACCTTACGGGTGCAATACATAAAAGAAAACCTCGCTTTCATGCAGGAATATGATCGTCTGCTATCATAACATATTTTTCCGGAAAATGCGATAACAATTTACACCTCCGAAAAAATTTTTACGCTTTGACTGGATTCCATTGAAAAAGAACGCGTAATCCCGTATAATGTTGCTGTAAACATTGGAAAGGCGGCTGAAGCATGTATCATATTGACATCATGACATTATTCCCTGACGTGGTGGGGGATATGCTCTGCGAGTCCGTTTTGGGCCGTGGGCAAGAGAGGGGCTATATCCGTGTAGATTGCCACCAGATTCGGGATTATACTATCAACAAGCAGAAGCAAGTAGACGATTATCCCTATGGGGGCGGCCGCGGGGCAGTTATACAGGCCGATCCCCTTTACAGGTGTTGGGATTATATCTGTCAACAGGCGGGGGAGAGGGTCCACACGATCTACATGTCTCCAGCTGGAAAAACGTTTACACAGACGGAGGCCCGTCGTTTGAAAGACAGCTACAGCCGTCTCATTTTGGTCTGCGGCCATTACGAGGGGATCGACGAACGGTTTATTGAAGAGTGTGTGGATGAGGAAATTTCTTTGGGAGATTTTGTGATGACCGGTGGAGAAATTCCGGCTCTAGCAGTGGCTGACGCGGTGTGCCGTCTGGTGCCTGGAGTGCTGTCTGACCCCTCCTGCTACGAGAACGAGAGCCATTGGAATGGGATGCTGGAGGCTCCCCAATACTCCCGCCCAGAGGTGTGGCATGGCAGAGCGGTGCCACCCATCCTTCTGTCTGGCAACCACGCCAAGGTGGACCAGTGGCGCAGAAAGCAGTCTATTCTTCGCACCAGGGAACGCCGGCCCGATCTCTATGAAAAACTGGACCTGTCTGCGAAAGAGGATCAAAAGCTGCTGCGGGAGTTGGAAGAGGAGTGAGGAGCATGCGGGACGGTGCAGAGAGTGATTTTATGCAGTTTTCCAGACGGGAAGAATTCCGAGACTGGCTTTTTAAGCATTGCCAGTCAAGTTCCGGAATTTGGCTGGTGTTTGGTAAAACGGGCGGACCAAACACAATCAAGCCAGGCGAAGCACTGGAAGAGGCGCTCTGCTTTGGTTGGATTGACGGAAAATTAAAAAGTATTGATACCAAAACCTACCAAAAGTATTTTTCTGTGCGCAGAGCGCGGAGCAAATTTTCGCCAAATCCCCTTTACATCGTCTCAAAGGTATGGTAAACTTATTGGTGAAATCTAATTTAAAATACCATGTCTGGAGTTGAAGCATATGAGTTTCAAAATTGTAGTGGACAGCTGCTGTGAACTGACCCCCGCCATGTTAAAGGACCCCGTTTTTGTCAAGGTGCCTCTAACCATCCAGTCCAACGGAAGCACTTTTGTGGACGATGAAACCTTTGACCAAGCGGATTTATTGTGGTCTATGCGCCAGAGCGAGGATGCTCCTACCACCTCCTGCCCATCCCCGCAGGCATATTTGGATGCCTATCAGGGGGCGGATGATGTGTATGTGGTCACGTTGACCGCGTTGCTCAGCGGATCCCACAATAGCGCCGAACAAGCCCGGCTCCTTCTGGAGGAAGAACGGCCTGAGGTCAACGTCCATGTATTCAACTCCTGTTCTGCCGCTTCTGGGGAACTGTTGGTTGCAATGGCGATTCACCGGCTGGCCTCTGCTGGAATGCCTTTTAAGCGGGTGGTTACGGAGGTGGAACAGTTTATTTACCAGATGCAGACCCTTTTTGTGTTGGAATCCCTGGAAAATTTGAGGAAAAACGGCCGGCTCACCAGACTCCAGGCGATGATTACTGGGGCGCTGAAGATTAAGCTGCTCATGGCGGCAACTCCGGAAGGGGAGATCTGTAAGCTTGGTCAAGCGCTTACGATCAAGCAGGCGTTGACCAAGATGGTGGATAAAATCGCAGCGGATGCCGCCCATGTAGGCCGCACCCTGGCTATTTGTCACTGCAATTGTTTGGAGCGGGCTTTTCAGGTAAAGGCCATGGTGGAGGCTAAGTGTAAATTTGCCCACATCATTGTTACTGAGGCTGGAGGTATTACCACCGTGTATGCCTATGATGGCGGTATTGTAGTAGCCTATTAAAGGAGGAGTTTCGTATGGACCGTGCTCAGGCATGGGAACTGTTAACCCAATATAACAAAGAGCCATTTCACCAGCGCCATGCCATTACGGTGGAGCATGTAATGGGCTGGTATGCCAAGGCGCTGGGCTATGGGGAACAAGCGGAGTTCTGGTCAATTGTGGGTCTGCTTCACGATTTGGACTTTGAGATGTGGCCAGAGGATCACTGCATCAAATCTCAGGAGCTTATGCGTCAGGCTGGTGTAGAAGAGGCTGTCGTGCGGGCCACGGCCAGTCACGGCTGGGGCCTGCGGGTAGATATCAAACCAGAGCACGAAATGGAGAAGGTGCTTTATGCTTGTGATGAGCTTACCGGACTTATCGGCGCGGCGGCCCTCATGCGGCCCTCTAAAAGTGTGGCCGATATGGAGTTGAAATCTTTAAAAAAGAAGTTTAAGGACAAGAAATTTGCAGCCGGATGCTCCCGAGATATAATCGCCAACGGGGCACAGCTGCTTGGGTGGGAGCTGGACAAGCTCCTTGAGATGACGCTTCAGGCCATGCAGGCAGAAGAGGCGGCGATTGAATCGGCGTTGCTCTGATGTTGCATGTTTGTAGGAATATTGTAAGTGGGATTTCACCTTCTGGTGAAATCCCTTTTTTGTGCAAAGGATACCGGCGTAATTCCTCCAAAACCCCTATCAAAATTCTGACTGCTTTCTCCCGGCCAAGCTCCTATAATAGGACGTGCCGAAAGGGGGAAAGCAGTTGACTGTTATTTACATAGATACACTGTTTCTCCTGAATGCCCTTGTAGACTATCTGTTGCTGCTGGCTGCGGCTCGACTGGCGGGAGAACCTTTACGAAGAGGCCGGTTTGCCCTAGGGGCTGTGCTAGGTGGGTTGTATGCAGTTGCTATTTTTTTGCCAGGACTGACCTTTTTGTCCCATCCGCTGTGCCGGCTGTCCTCTGTGGTCCTGATGCTTACTGCCGCCTATGGGGGGAGCCGGCGTCTGCTTCGGCAAGGGATTCTGTTTGTGGCCCTGACTTGTGCCTTTGGGGGCGGCGTGGTTGCCATTGGCCTGCTGGGAGGAACCGGACTTTCTCTAGGAAAAGGGGTATTTTACTCCGCGCTGGATTTAAAGATGGTGCTGTTGTCTGCGGCAGTATGCTATGGAGTGCTGACTCTGGTATTTCAGCGGCTGGGCAAACACAGTGCCGCTGCTGGGGAATTGGTTCGAGCTGGACTGTGCTTAGGAGGCCGGCGGGTGGAGCTTACCGCTTTGATTGACACAGGAAATACCCTCACCGATCCAGCATCCGGACAGTCGGTGATGGTGGCAGAAGGCGTACGGTTGTCGGCACTCTTTCCCAGTGACCACAGGCCAGGGCCTGCCGACTTGTCCAGCCCAGTGGACGGCATAGCAAGGCTGGGGACGGAGGGATGGAAGTCTCGCTTTCGTCTGCTGCCCTACCGCAGTGTAGGGGTGGAACGAGGGCTGCTGTTGGCCGTGAAGGCCGATGCCTTGGACCTAAACGGAGAGGGGAGAGGTCCGGTTTTGGTGGCGCTGTCGCCCACTCCTGTGTCTGACGGAGGGGGCTACCAAGCGTTGATTGGGCCAATGTAGGGACGGGTTCTCCGACCTTGAACATGAAATCATAAGAGGTGTTTATGGTGAATGTAGTTTACATAAAATTAAAAGAGAGGCTGTCTGCCCTCTTGACTCGTTTGGGACTGCTCTTACCAGGAAAGATCATGTATATCGGTGGCAGCGATACCCTCCCTGTGCCGCTGAAGCGGGAGGAGGAAAGTCAGTTGATTGCCCGCCTGGAACAGGGTGACGAAGAGGCTCGTAATCTGCTTATTGAGCATAATCTACGTCTGGTAGCCTATATTGCCCGCCGGTTTGAAAATACCGGTATCCATATTGAAGATTTGATCTCCATTGGCACGATCGGTTTGATCAAAGCAGTTGGTACCTATCAGCCCGCCAAGGCGATCAAGCTGGCCACCTATGCCAGCCGGTGCATTGAAAACGAAATCCTGATGTATCTGCGTAAAACTGCAAACCAGAAGACCGAACTCTCCTTTGATGAACCGCTGAATACGGACTGGGATGGCAATGAGTTGCTGTTGTCCGATATTTTGGGTACGGACGAGGATCTGGTGGTCCAACCTGTAGAGGCGGATGTAGACCGCCAGCTGCTTTATCAGGCTATGGACCACTTGGACCAGAGGGAACGATATATCATTACGCTCCGTTTTGGCCTGGATGGACGGCGGGAGTGTACGCAGAAAGAGGTTGCGGATCAGCTGGGCATCTCTCAATCCTATATCTCTCGGCTGGAAAAGCGGATCATTGCCCGCCTGAAAAAGGAGCTTGTGAAGATGATGTAAGAATATATTTTGGGATCAATAATCGTTTTTTGCCCAGACGGATATTACGATCATAGCGGACAACCGCCGGCCAAGTCTGGACGGCGGCTTCCTTTTGGAAGAGAATGGGATTTCTTGTGGGCCAAATGATAGAAATTTTTGGAGCTGCGGGAAAAAAAGTTGGCCGTTCATGAAAAGATTGCTAAAAAGAGGCGGACGCAGGCGGCTTTCTCTTGCATGGGCGGGACGTCTGTGCTATACTGCGAAGCTAAGCCGGGGATGCAGCTCATACCGGCTTTGAAATCATTACAGAGTATACAGGAGGGAACACCCGATGTATTTTGAAGAATACCGAAAGGCCCGTCAGATGGGCCAGAAGGAAGCAAAACTGTGTCAGTCTAGGGGCGGCTCCCCCTATCTGCCGGTGTTGGATGAGATTTTGGCTGCGGAAGAAACCTGCGGCGAGGTTAACCTTGGACTGGCGGATATCCCCATTGAATTGATCGTAGGCACCCGTTCGGCCGGACGCAGTCAGGCGTTTTCCCGCAGTTTTTACCCCTTGATGTCCGAGGACTCAGAGTTTGCCAACAAATGGGCCTCTTTATGCAAGGCCCATATGGACGAGGGAATCACGGACCCCATCAAGGTTTATGAATATATGCATACCTTCTATGTGGTAGAGGGGCACAAGCGGGTAAGTGTTCTACGCCACTTTGGTGCGGTGAACATTCCCGCTGAAGTAACCCGTATTCTGCCTGTAAAGAACGAATCAAAGGCCAGTCGAATTTATTACGAATATGTAGATTTTTACCGGCTGTCTGGGGTTAACTATCTGTGGTTCAGCGGTGTAGGCCGCTTCCCCCGGCTTCAGGAGGCGGTGGGCAAGGGCACGGACGAACCTTGGAACGAGGATGAACGGCGGAAGTTTTTCACCGTCTACAACCAATTTTCCAAGCTCTACGGAGATAAAAGCGCCAAGGACTTGGCTGGACGCATGACAACCGGTGACGCTCTGTTGCTCTATCTGGATATCTTTGGCTATGATCAGGTGAAGAAGTACTCTCAGTCTGAGATGAAAGAGGGATTTCTCCAGCTCCATCAGGCTTTTTCCGTCAAAAAGCAAAAGCCGCTTCAGGACTTGAATCCGCTGAAAGGACTGCTTGGCCGATGAAAATTATGGCACTGTCCGACCAGGAGTGCCCCATGCTCTGGGATTATCTGGACCGCCGGCGCCTGGAGGGGGTGGACTTAATCCTCTCCTGCGGTGACCTAGACCCCAAGTATCTCTCCTTTGTCGCTACCTTTGCCCACGCGCCTGTCCTTTACGTCCATGGCAACCATGATGACCGCTATGCCTCCGTACCGCCGGAGGGCTGTATCTGTGTAGAGGATCAGATTTATACTTGGAAAGGGGTCCGGATTCTGGGCCTGGGCGGCTCTGTGCGCTATAAGCAAAATGGAGCACACCAGTATACCCAGCGGCAGATGGATTGGCGGGCCCTGCGCCGAAGGCTGGAGCTGTTCCGTAAGGGTGGGTTTGATATTTTGCTGACTCACGCTCCGGCGTTGGGGCTGAATGATGGCGACGACTTGGCCCATATGGGTTTTGACACCTTTAATACTCTGATGGACCGTTACAAGCCCAGGTATTTTGTCCACGGACATGTGCATATGAATTACGGAAGCCAATATCCTAGGCTGTCTTCTTATGGAGATACCCAGGTGATCAACGCGTTTGAAAGCTATACCTTTGAATACTGAGCGGGGATATTCCCGCTCAGTATTTTTCTAAAAATACTTTGCATTCTATCTATTTATATGATATTATGATTGTACATCAAGTGTACAAAATAGTTGGCAATCAATTATACGAACGGGAGGGACCAGGATGCTTTCCGACCGGGAAATGGGACAAAACTGTTTACAACCCAAGCGGCATAACCGGGGCTTGGTGGTCCGCCAGCTTCTGACCGGGGTGTGCAGTTCCCGGGTTGAGCTGGCACGGATGACAGGGCTGTCTAAAATGACTGTGACCAATATTGTATCTGAATTGATTGAGCAGAGATTTGTGGAGGAGTGCGAGGAAAAATGTACAGAGGTCTGCGGTCGCAATCCCATCCGGCTGCAAATCTCGGCAGACGCCCCCAGGGTAGTAGGATTGCTAGTCCTGCACAGCCGAATTGAGGCGGCACTGTGTACCTTGACCCTGGATGTTGTAAAAACTGAAACCGTTTCTTTTCTCAGCCTGTCAGAGGAACAGCTTCCCGTTTACGCATGTGAGGCACTGGACCGTCTGCTGGCCAGTGAGAGCGGAATTTTGGCCATCGGTGTGGCACAGGACGTACCAGAGAATCTGCGAACCTTTTTGGAGGAACGCTACCGCCTGCCTGTGGTGGCGGATACAATTGGTTCCAGTGCGGCTTTGGCAGAAAAGCTGTTTGGCGCAGGCCGGGATGTGGAAGACTTTGTCTATGTGGGCCTAGGGGACCATATAGACACCGGAATTATCAGTGGCGGAACTACATATCGCAGTCCCCGAGGGACTGGTCCTCAGTTGGGACACGTAAGTATTGACCGAAATGGTCCGCCCTGTTCCTGTGGCGGACGAGGCTGCCTGGAAATATATACCGGAACCCGGGTGGTGCTGGGAAAACTGTGCCGGGCCGCTGGCCGGAGAATGCGCTTTGTACAGTTCTGCCGCCTGTCTGGTGTCGCAGAGATTGAGGAAATTATGACTGAACTGGTGTCCAATCTGTCAGTTGCGCTGATCGGGGTGGTTCATCTTATACAACCGGAGATGATTGTCTTGGGGCAGGATGGTATGGATTGGGACGAACGCCATATTCAGGCACTGGAGCAAGCGGTCAGCCAAGGAGGCGGGGGAGAGGCCATCCCAGTGCGGCGGGCCGGATTTGGACGGGGCGCTCCGCTGGCAGGTGCGGCGGCCAACGTGGTGGACGCTCTGTGCCGGGGAGAATTGCTGTATTGAGGAAGAGACAAAAACAGAGCGGAGGTTTTCCTTCGCTCTGTTACACTTGACATAGCTTTTGCAGTTGTTCTGGCTGTAATAAAGTAATTGTGCGGTATCCAAGCGAGATCCAGCCCTGACGGGCAAACTCTCCCAACACTCGGCTCACGGTAATGCGGCTGGAGGAAATGGCGGCGGCAATATCTTCCTGTGTGCAAGATACTGGTCCGGACACAGGGGAGAAGGTAAGCAGGTAGTTGGCAATCCGCCATTTGGCGGGGCGGAAAGCCATCTGGTCCACTTGCTCGGACAACATCCGCACGGTCCGGGCCAGATATTTCATCATAGCCAGAGCCAGATCGGGGTTTTGAGCGAACTCCTGGGTTACCAATTCCCGGTCAATGGGTACGATTTCGCAGGGAGTCAGCGCCAACGCTGAGGATACCCGGGGTAGTTCATCGAAGAAAGATGCCTCCCCAAAGAGGCTTCCAGTGGTATAAATATTTAATATTCGCTCTGCTCCGTCCGCCGACTGAATAAAGCTCTTTACTTTGCCGGACTTGAGATAGTAGAAACAAGTGGCCTCGGTGTCCTGCAAATAGATCAGGTATCCGGAGGAACATCGCACCGGCGGACGCTGAGTGGCAAAGGTCTCCCAAATTCCAACAGGAAAATCTAATTCACGATTCATAGGATTCCTCCAAACTGTGGCCCGTTTAAGGGGAAGCGGAACTGCCCCGCCTCAGTGACTATGATCCATTTCTCGGGTTTATTTAAACTTATTTTAACATATCTGGAAGCTTTTGTCAAAAGATATCGCTGAAATACATCATACCTTACATTCTTTTGATAACCCCTGTGATAAACTCCCATCAATATGCCGCAAGGAGGTTGCTTATCTAATGGGAATGACAATGACACAGAAAATTTTAGCCAAAGCCGCCGGACTGGACAAGGTGGAGGCAGGTCAGCTGATCGAGTCCAAACTGGACCTTGTGTTGGGCAATGACATTACCACACCTGTAGCGATTACTGAATTTGAAAAGGCCGGCTTTACTCAGGTTTTTGATCAGGATAAAATTGCCATCGTTCTGGACCACTATACTCCCTGTAAGGATATCAAATCCGCACAATTGTGCAAACAGGCCCGAGAATTTGCAAAAAAACATGAAATTACAAACTTCTTCGATGTAGGACAGATGGGGGTGGAACACGCCCTGCTCCCCGAAAAAGGTCTGTGCGCCCCTGGCGAAGTGATTATAGGCGCGGACTCTCACACCTGTACCTATGGCGCACTTGGGGCTTTTTCTACTGGTGTAGGTTCCACTGACATGGCTGCCGGAATGGCGACCGGCCTGCTATGGTTTAAGGTGCCCTCCGCAATCAAGGTGACTTTGAAGGGCAAACTTCAGCCCCATGTGTCTGGCAAGGATGTGATTCTTCACCTCATCGGTGCGATCGGCGTAGACGGAGCCCTGTACCAGTCGCTGGAGTTTGCCGGAGAGGGAGTCAGTTCCCTAACCATGGATGACCGGTTTACCATTTCCAATATGGCCATCGAGGCGGGGGGTAAAAACGGCATTTTCCCTGTGGACGAGAAGACCATGGAGTACATCAACGGACGGGTATCCCGCCCCTGTGAGGCGTTTTCTGCCGACCCTGACGCCGTCTACGAGCGGGAAGTGGTGATTGACCTGGACAGGCTGGAACCCACCGTGGCCCTGCCCCATCTGCCCGAAAACACTAGGGTGGTGTCCGAGGTGGCGGGTACTCCCATCCATCAGGTGGTGATCGGCTCCTGCACCAACGGGCGTATCGGAGACCTGCGGATTGCCGCCGAAATCATGAAGGGCAAAAAGGTTGCCCCCAATGTGCGCTGTGTGGTGATTCCTGCGACTCAGCAGATCGTGCTTCAGGCCATGGCTGAGGGGCTGATTCAGACCTTTATCGAGGCGGGCGCGGCAGTGTCCACCCCCACCTGCGGACCCTGTCTGGGCGGTCACATGGGCGTGATGGCTGAAGGAGAACGCACGGTCTCCACCACCAACCGGAACTTTGTGGGCCGCATGGGCCACACCACCTCGGAAATTATATTGGCTTCGCCCGCCGTTGCCGCCGCCTCCGCTATCGCTGGATGTGTCGCCGACCCAAGAGCTTAACAGAAAGGAACAAAAAATATGAAAGTTTACAAATATGGTGCCAATGTGGATACCGACGTGATTATCCCGGCACGGCACCTGAACGATCCCTCTCCGGCGGCGCTAGCCTCCCACTGCATGGAGGACATTGATGAAAAATTTGCCTCCACCGTAGAGGCAGGGGACATCATCGTAGCCGGCCCTAACTTCGGCTGCGGCTCCAGCCGGGAGCACGCACCTCTGGCCATCAAGTCCTGCGGGGTGAAGTGCGTGATCGCACCTTCCTTTGCCCGTATTTTCTACCGCAACGCCATCAATATCGGGTTCCCCATTGTGGAGTGTGCACAGGCAGCGGAGGAAATTCAGGCCGGAGACCAGGTGGAGGTGGATTTCGCCACCGGAGTCATCACAGACGTGACCACCAGCAAAACCTACACGGCCGCGCCCTTCCCTCCGTTTATTGAGGGCATCATCAAAAGCGGCGGACTGCTCAACTCCCTGAAGGAACGGGGAGCGGCCAGATAATGCAGACCATCATTATCAGCATGGATTCCCGGAAGATGGAGAATCCGGACCTGGATATCCGTTATCTCCTGCCGGACCGGATTGAGGAGTGGTCCAGGGGTGCAGTGAACGACGACGGCTATGATTATGTAGATGGGGAAGGCCATATCCTGGCTGTCTGGCTGGAGACGGAGGACGCGGAAAGCTGGTGGCCCAGGGTGGTGGAACTGCTAAAAACAGAGCGGTTCTGTGAAAATGATCTGTCTGAAACGGCGCTGGTGCTGGTCTCGCAGGAGGCCGCTGCCAGAATAGAGCAGTGCCGTCAGGTCTATCCGGAGTAACATAAGGAGTGTAACAAGATGAACTACAAAATTGCCCTTATTAAAGGGGACGGCATTGGCCCCGAGGTAGTAGGGGAGGCCGTGAAGGTGATGGACGCCGTCGGGGCGAAATTCGGCCATACCTTTGAGTATGTAGACATTCTGATGGGCGGCTGTGCCATCGATGCTGTGGGCAAGTCCTACCCCGAGGGCACCGCCGAGAAGTGCAAAGCCTGCGACGCGGTTCTGCTGGGCGCGGTGGGCGGACCCCAATGGGGCCACTCCACCGACCCGGAGAAACGTCCGGAAACCGCCCTGCTGTCCATCCGAAAGGACCTAGGACTGTATGCCAATCTGCGTCCCGCCGCGCTGCGCCCTGCGCTGGCAGACGCATGTCCATTGAAAAAGGAGACGGCGGAAAAGGGCATTGATCTGATGATTGTTCGGGAACTGACCGGCGGAATCTACTTTGGCAAACGGGAACGGTACGCCACCGAGGACCGGGGGGAGGAGGCTGCCGACCGGATGGCCTACTCCGAGCAGGAGATCGAGCGCATTGGACGGCGGGGCTTTGAACTGGCCCGTCTGCGCGGCCATAAGCTGGCGAGCGTGGATAAAGCCAATGTGCTGGAGACCTCCCGGCTGTGGCGGCAGGTGATGCACCGTCTGGCGGAGGAGTACTCCGATGTGCAGTACGAGGATGTACTGGTGGACAACATGGCGATGCAGCTGGTCCGGGACCCGGGGCAATTCGATGTTGTAGTTACCGAGAATATGTTTGGGGACATCCTCTCCGACGAAGCCTCCATGATTACCGGTTCCATCGGACTGCTGCCCTCCGCCTCCATCGGAGACACCACCCCCGGCCTGTATGAACCTATCCACGGCTCCGCACCCGACATCGCCGGGCAGGATAAGGCAAACCCTGTGGCGACCATTCTGTCAGTGGCGATGATGTTCCGATATTCCTTTAACCTGCCCGCCGAGGCCGAAGCCATCGAAAAGGCGGTGGACACCGTTCTGAACGAGGGCTGGCGCACTGCCGACATCGCCAAATCCGGCGAAGAAGTAGTAGGCACCCTGAAAATGGGTGAGTTAATTCGAGCAAAGCTGTAACAGCTCCACCCCGGAGGCAAAATGCCTCCGGGGTTAATTATGTTAAAAGTTTTGTGAAATTTTTCCGTAAGGGTGGCAAACAGCGGAGAAATACGGTATAATAAGACCGTAACACTACACCAAAAGAAAAAGAGGTCGATATTATGCCTGCTAACCGCTACGAGAGCCCTTTGTCTTCCCGCTATGCCAGCGATGAGATGCAATACATTTTTTCACCAGATAAAAAGTTTTCCACCTGGCGGCGGCTCTGGGTCGCATTGGCCCGGGCGGAAATGGAATTGGGGCTACCTGTCACCCAGGAACAGGTAGATGAGCTGGAGGCTCATCTAGAGGATATCGACTACGACAAGGCCGCACAGTGGGAAAAGAAACTACGCCACGATGTGATGGCCCACGTCCACACCTATGGCGAGCTGTGCCCCAAAGCCATGCCCATCATCCATCTTGGGGCTACCAGTTGCTATGTAGGGGATAATACAGATGTTATCCTTATGCGGGAGGGATTGGAGCTGGTTCGGGAGAAAATTGTCCGAGTGCTGGCCCATTTGGCGGATTTTGCCGAAAAGTATAAATCCTTGCCTACCCTTGGTTTTACTCACTTCCAGGCAGCGCAGCTTGTCACCGTGGGCAAGCGGGCCTCACTGTGGATGAACGAGCTGCTTATGGATTTGGAGGAAATCGACCACCGTATTGCCTCCTTGGTTCTGCTAGGTTCCAAAGGTACTACCGGTACCCAGGCGTCTTTCTTAGAGTTGTTTGAAGGAGACCATGAGAAGGTAAAACAACTGGAAGAAAAGATCGCCAAGGAGATGGGCTTTACAGCGGTTGTACCGGTGAGCGGACAGACCTACTCCCGCAAAATGGATTACAATGTGATATCCACATTGGCCGGAGTGGCTCAGAGCGCCAGTAAATTTGCTACCGACCTGCGTCTGCTGTGCCACCTGAAAGAGGTGGAGGAGCCTTTTGAAAAGAACCAGATTGGTTCTTCTGCAATGCCTTACAAGCGGAACCCGATGCGGTGTGAGCGGATTTGTTCTCTGGCACGATATGTGATTGTAGATGTAGGCAACCCTGCGATCACCACTGCAACCCAATGGTTTGAGCGCACGTTGGACGACTCTGCCAACAAGCGGCTGTCTGTGCCCGAAGCATTTTTAGCGGTGGACGCTATTCTGAATATTTGGGCTAATGTAGTCTCTGGTCTGGTGGTCCATCCAAAAGTGATTGAAAAGCATGTGTTAGAGGAACTGCCCTTTATGGCGAGTGAAAACATCATGATGGATGCGGTCAAGCGAGGCGGCGACCGACAAGAACTTCATGAGCGCATTCGGGTACTGTCGCAGGAAGCCGGATACCATGTAAAGGAATTAGGCTTGTCAAATAATCTCATCGACCTGATGGCTGCCGACCCGGCCTTTGGCATGACGAAAGAAGAGTTGTCCACCCATCTAGACCCCGCCTCCTATATCGGACGTTGTCCAGAACAGGTAGCAGAATTTTTATCAGAACAGGTCGCGCCGGTTTTGAAGAAGTACGCCAGTGCGCTGGCTGGGAAAGATACGGAACTGAAGGTGTAAGGAGGGGAGCGCATGAAGCGGAACGACAGGCATTCCTATCTGGCTGCTGGGCTGACGGCCTTTGCGGTGGTAGCGGCGTCACTGTGTCTTTTCTTTGCGCTGTTCCATTTTTCAGATGTAGCCAGGTTTTTTAACGGTTTGGGGGCAATCCTGCGGCCCATTTTTATGGGAGCCGTGATCGCGTTTCTGCTTTTGCCGGTTCACCGGCGGATACTTCAGTTTTTAACGGCGCTGACCCCGGACAAACGGATTAAGAATCAGCGGGATGCGGCCTTTCTGAACATCGCGGCCATTATTCTCAGCCTGCTGCTAGCCTGTTTCCTGTTCTATCTTTTGCTGGCTATGGTAATTCCTCAGGTCTATGACAGTGTAGTGGGGCTGGTTCAGGCCATTCCTGATTACATCGAGGTGGTCCAAGTTTGGCTCCAGACCTTCTTTGAGGACAATCCAGACATACAGGACTCTATTTTGCCGGTCTACAACTCCGCTGCTACTTCGTTGGAACAATGGCTGAACTCCGACATTCTGCCCAATCTGGAGTCGGTGACCACTACCTTTAAGTGGCTGAGACAGACGATCCTGCCCAATATCACCGGCGTGGTGGCCGGGGTGTCTGGCATGGTAGTGGGCTTTCTGGTGTTAGTCAAAGACCTGCTGATCGCCCTGATTGTCTCTGTCTACCTCTTGGCACGCAAGGATATCTTTGCCGCCCAGAGCAAGAAAATTGTGTACAGCCTCTTCCGTACCGATATCGCTGACCTGCTGGTGGGTGAAGTACGCAATGCCTACCGAATTATGAGTGGTTTCATCAATGGAAAATTGCTGGATTCTCTCATTATCGGAATTATCTGTCTGGTGTGCTGCAACATTTTTAAGTTTCCGTACCCGGCTTTGGTGGCCACGATTGTGGGCGTGACCAACATTATCCCGTTTTTTGGTCCTTTTATTGGCGCTATCCCTTGTGGACTGTTGATTTTTTTGGTCAATCCCCTGCAAGCGGTCTACTTTGCGATCTTTATCCTGGTACTCCAACAGTTTGACGGCAACATTTTGGGGCCAAAAATTCTGGGGGACTCCACAGGACTTGCCTCCTTTTGGGTGCTGTTTTCCATCCTGTTTTTCGGTGGACTGTTCGGTTTTGCCGGAATGGTACTGGGTGTTCCTGTGTTCGCCATGTTTTACAGCGTGGTCAGCCGGACGGTATCCTACGGCCTGCGCTCCCGCGGTCTGTCCACAGAAACTGGGGACTATATGGGTAAAACTGGTCCTTTGTCAAAAAGAGACGGCGGGACAGATTAAAAAATATGGTTTGTATCTTAGATGCAGAAAAGGTTTTGGCCTTTTCTGCATCTAGCGCCATTTAAAAACGGAGGGAGCGGACTGCCTTTATCCTTTTCCTCACCATTTTTGAGTGCAGCTGAATTAACTTGGGCAACTTCTCATAATAGAAAACTACTGGAATTTTTCGCCGACTTGTGTTAATATAATAATTCAGTGATTTCGTGGGCACTGTCCCATGATAGGGGGTACACCGTTTTGTCTTATTTCATGTCCGCTATTCTGGGTTTTGTACAGGGCGTGGCTGAGTTTCTGCCCATCTCCAGTTCAGGCCACCTGACTTTGTTCCAGCACTTTTTTGGGATGCCGGAGGCCGACCAGCTCTTTAACGTCCTTCTTCACTTTGCTACTTTACTGGCCGTGTGTGTGGTCTACTGGCAGGATATCTGGGAGATGATTGTAGAGTTTTTCTCCTTTTTTGGGGATGTATTCTCACATTCATCCCGGCGGGGTAACCCGCCCGAGGCGCGGCGAATGGTTCTGCTCATTATCATAGGAACACTGCCGCTTTTCCTGGTCTTGCCCATCAAGGACAGGGTAGAGGCGTTTGGAAACAACCCCATTTTTGTTTGCTGTGCGCTTCTGGTGACGGGCTGTATCCTGTTTCTCTCTGACCAGATGGCCCGAGGACACAAGACGGCCCGGAATGCTACTTTGATTGATGTCCTTCTGGTTGGTGCGGCTCAAGCCTGCGCTACTATTCCGGGGCTGTCCCGCTCCGGATGTACCATCTCTGCTGGGATGGTACGGGGGTTTGATCGGAAGTTCGCCGTGCGCTACTCTTTCCTTATGTCTTTGCCCGCCGTATTAGGTGCTACCCTGCTGGAAGTGCTGGACGTATTGAAGTTAGAGGGAGGCGTTCCGGCAGAAAATATCCCCAAATATTTGCTGGGCATGGCGGTTGCCGCTGTGGTGGGCTATTTCTCCATCCAGCTGGTCAAGCTGCTGGCTGACCAAGGAAGGTTTGGGGCCTTTTCCTTTTACTGCTGGGGAGCCGGGGCGCTGTTTCTGCTGCTGAGTATCATGGGTTGGACGCTGACTACAGCCCCATAAAAGGTCTCTTTCGTTGGTCGCCATCTTTGGCGGTGCCAGCTTCCCCCTTAGGGGGGAAGCCTTTCACTATCACAACGCCTTTTTCCCATAAGGGGAGGGAATTTGGAAAGGAACGAGATACATATGGCAACACAAAGGAAAACAGGGGGAAGCCGGACATCATCTGGGAGAGGGCGAAGCAGTTCCACCCGTTCCTCGTCGGGAGCGAGCCGCACTACTTCCAAAGGGAAATCCAAGAGCAGGACGGAACCAGCCAAACAACCATACCGCCGGGAGATTGGGGCGATGGTCTGCCTTATGCTGGCTATTTTCTCCTTTTTAGGCTACTTCAATATGAAGGCTATTTTTATCGACCTGTTCAGTGACCTGCTCAAGTCCATGCTTGGCTACGGGTTCTGGCTGATGCCTCCGGCGCTGCTGCTGGGGGCCTATATTCTGGCCTTTCACCGAGGACGGCCGGTACAGCTGAGATTAACCTGTACCTTGCTTTTACCGCTGGCTTTTTCCTGCCTCTTCCATGGATTGCTGGCAGAGCCTCTGGAGTGGAATGCCCAGATCTGGGGGACTTTGGTGGAGAGTGGTAAGGCAATGAAGTCTGGTGGTGCGCTGGGCGGTATTTTGGGTCAAGGATTTGTTACACTGTTTACCGCGCTAGGCGCGGCGATTGTCTTTACGCTGGCCTGCATTTTCTTGGGACTGGCCGCTTTTAACCGCTCCATTGTAGATGTGGCCGACTGGGTTTTTAACCGGCCCCGCTATGAGTACGACTATGAGCCGGAACCTGCTCCCCGGCGGGAACGCAGGAAAGAGGCCCCACCACCCCCGGAGCGTTGGAAAGAGAGCACTCCGGAACGCCGCGCCCAGCAATATGAGGAGCCGCCCAGACCGCATACAGCCCCGTCCCGCGTTGCAATTGATATCCCTGTAGATAACGGCCCTGGTGCAAACCCGGAACTGATTCAGGAAGAGGTCCAGCGTAAAAAGAGCTTTTTCAACCGCAGTCCCCGAGTGCCTACGCCAGACCAGCTCTTCCATCCGCAGGAAGAGCCGCTTCAGGAAGCCCCAGCGCCTGGATGCGAGGAAGAGCCAGATCTAGAACCCGAACTCGAATTTGAGGCAGCGTTTCCATCCATTTCTAAGCCCGAACCGCTGACCCGGCCCGCCGCCGCCGCAATACCTGTATTAGAACCAATTGTACATCCAGAGCAAGAGGAACTGGTCCGAGAAGAGCCCCCTAAGCCAGCTGCCGCTATGCCGTTGATCGAGCGGTATCAGCCTCCAGTTTCTGCACCAGCCCCGGTATCTACAGCTCCCGTAATACCGATCCGCGAACCTCAGAAGCCGTCGGTTTCCGCCGTTTCTGAGCCAGCCGCTGTCCCCAGTCCAAACGCTTTACTGGGCAAGGTGACTGCTCAGGACGCTGCTGTCGAGGCTGCTCAGCTGGAGCAGGAAATTCAGCTGAGTATGGATCAGGAGACTCAGCCCTACCAGTACCCGCCGCTGTCCCTCCTGCGAGAGGGCGCGGGGGAGATTGGCGGCGAGGCTTTAGGGGAACTGAACGCCAACCGTCAGCGTTTGGGGGACACCATTCACTCCTTCGGCATCGATGCCAATATTATCAACGTGGTTCGAGGGCCGTCGGTTACCCGGTATGAACTGGCCTTGGAACAGGGCGTCAAACTGAATAAGCTGACTAATTTGGCCGACGATATCGCTTTGGCCTTGGGTGCCACCGGCGTACGAATTGCCCCTATTCCGGACAAAATCTCCGTGGTGGGTATTGAGGTACCTAACAAAGTAGTCTCCCCAGTGAGTATCCATTCTGTGATTGAGTCCACCACGTTCACCAACAGCAAATCTAAAACCTCTTTCGCTGTGGGTAAGGATATCAGTGGACAGGCCATTGTGGGGGACATCGGTAAACTGCCTCATCTGCTCATCGCGGGTACCACCGGTTCGGGTAAGTCAGTATGTACCAATACGATCATTACGTCCTTACTCTACAAAGCTACCCCAGAAGAAGTTCGTCTGATCATGGTGGACCCCAAAATGGTTGAGTTGGGGATTTATAATGGCATTCCTCACCTGTTGATTCCTGTAGTCACTGACCCGAAAAAGGCCGCTGGAGCCCTGCAATGGGCAGTTACCGAAATGATGAAACGGTACCGCACCTTCTCCGAAGTAGGGGTGCGTAAACTGGAGGAGTACAACGCCTATGCCGCCCGCACTGAGGGCGTGGATAAGATGCCTGCTATTGTGGTCCTTATCGACGAGTTGGCAGACCTGATGCTGGTGGCCGCAAAGGAGGTGGAGGAATCCATCTGCCGGGTAGCTCAGATGGGCCGCGCCGCCGGGATGCACCTGGTAATTGCCACCCAGCGTCCCTCTGCCGATGTGATCACCGGTTTGATGAAGGCGAATATTCCATCCAGAATCGCTTTTGCCGTGGCTTCCGCAATGGAGTCCCGCATTATTCTGGACACCCAAGGCGCGGAGAAGCTGGTGGGCAGGGGAGATATGCTCTTTGCTCCTCTGGGAAGCGGGAAGCCAGCCCGGGTACAAGGCTGTTTCATCTCCGACCCGGAGGTAGCAGCCGTAGTGAACTTTGTAAAACAGAACAGCGGTTCAGCCCAGTACGACAACGCTGTGATGGAAGAAATTGAGCACAACGCTGCCGAGAAGGATAAAGGTTCCAAGGGATCGGGCGGTTCCACACCTGATGTTGTGGACGGCGAGTACGATGAGCTGATCGACGCCGCTGCCGAGGTGGTCGTGGAGACAGGACAAGCCTCTGTGTCTATGCTTCAGCGACGGTTGAAGCTAGGCTACGCCCGCGCGGCCCGCGTGGTTGATCAACTGGAGGAAAAAGGCATTGTAGGTCCCTTTGAGGGCTCGAAGCCCCGCCAACTTCTGGTGACCAAGGAGCAGTGGCAGGAGATGAAGTACCGCCAGGGGATTACCACTGGTGGTACGGCACCGGAACCGCCTCCTATGGCTCCTTCGGCCGCCCCGCTGGTGGAGGAGCCCCCCTTGGGTTTGGAGGATGCCTTGGACCGGTCAGAGGAGGATACGCTGTAGCCGGGGCTTTAAAGGAGAGAACATCATGACGGAACAAAAACGTCAGCAGGCCGTCCGCCTTTTCATGGTGGTACTGGCCCTGACCGCCCTGGCGAACGGTCTGGGCAACAACATCTTTTCCAACTATTTTAACGAGGTTTTTCATATTGATGAAATCCAGCGGGGATTTATCGAAATTCCTCGGGAGAGTCCCGGTATTCTGTGCATGCTGCTGGTGGCTGCACTGGGGTTTATGGGAAATCTGTGGATGTCGGCGGCGGCGCAGGTGCTGATTTTAATCGGATTTGTGGCCATTGGATGGTATTCCCCCAGCTATGGGGTAATGCTGGCCTTTATGTTTATCCACTCTTTAGGAATGCACCTGTTTATGCCTCTGAACGACGCCATTTCCATGGATTTGGCGGAAAAGGGGCAGGTGGGGGCTACACTGGGACGGTTTAAGAGCGTGAATACCCTGTGTAACATGTTGGCGGCAGTGCTGGTATTTTTCGGGTTTTGCACAGGTTTTTTCAGTTTTCAGGCCAGCGCCATCCTGCCTTTTGTCTTGGGAGCGGCGGTGACTGCCGGAGCGGTGGTTCTGTTGGCAATGATGGCGCTGGTAATTCCACAGAAGGACAGTGTTAAAAATCATAGACTTCTGTTTCGAAAGCAGTATATGCCCTACTATATGGTCACGCTGGCCTACGGCTGTCAAAAGCGTATTCGGATTGTCTTTGCTCCTTGGGTCATCATCAATCTGCTGGGGCAGGGGGCAGACACCGTGGCTCTGCTGACGATCGCCACCCACTTTGCAGGTACCTTGATTGCTCCAGTGATCGGCAGAATGCTGGACAAGCTGGGGGTGAAGAAGATGCTGTGGGTGGAGGCAATCTATATTGCGGCTTCTTTCGCGGTAATGGGCCTGTTGGCTGGGATGCTGGCTGATGGCTCCTTCCAGCCGGGGGACTGGCAGACCTGGCTGGTTTTCGGTTCGTATGTGTTGTGTGTCCTCTTTGAGCAGTTCAACATGGTACATTCCTATATGATGCGCTCTATCGCCGTGGACCCCTCTGAGGTGACGCAAACCCTCTCGGTGGGACTGAGTGTTGACCACGTTATGGCAATCATTGCCTCACCCATTATGGGGCTAATTTGGAGCGCCTGGGGCGTGCAGTATGTGTTCTATCTGGCGGCGCTGCCGGTGCTGTTTCAGCTTGCCGCCGCTGCCATGATGGAGGAGAAACAGTAACAGCAGCCCGGTGAGGCAGATCGTCCCTGTGAAATATTTCATTTTTATTAAATTTTCACATTTAGGTCTTTACAGAAACGGAGTTTTGGAGTAGACTAAGGCCAATGGGCGGTGTTGCGCCCAGGTGCCCTTGCCAGGAACTCCTCCTCCTCCAGGCTGGTGGCCCCGCCGTGGATCTTCACCAGCTTGCCCTGACGGGCCAGGGCGTTCAGGTCCCGGCGGATGG
>JAAWIE010000172.1 GCA_022796195.1 Lawsonibacter sp.
ACTAGGCACAGTGCATCCCTCCCTGCGCCGCATAGCGGTAGAGCAAATGGGCGTTGTTGTGCAGAAATTCATCAAAGAACGCCAGTTCATCTGGAGAGAAGCCCTCCGCAAATTTCCACTGATACGTCGGGAGTACGCATCTGGCCGAGTCAAATCCAGCTTCCGTGGGGCGCTCAAAGTGGACTTCCACAGTCTGGTTTCCGTCCGCTTCAATCAGCTGAGAATGTGTAATCTCGGTTTCGTCTGCCAGCGTAATGTAAGGATACATCATGGTTATTCCGCCCTTCTGCACTTTCGTTTTGCTCTATTTTATCAGATGGATAGGAAAATATCAATAATTTCTGCGGCGATATTGGTGATGGACCGCACACTATCGCGCTCAGTTTTCCTCAGAGGCGCCGCTTCTGGGCAGGAACTGGCCAGCTTTATCCAGCAGCCACGCCTTGATCCCATTTTTACAGGTCACACCGCTGACTTGGGACGAGCACCCCACAATGGAGCACATATCGCAGGTACAGCTGTTCTCATTCCGCACAAGTTCCTCCGCCAGCCGATCAATGAAGCAGGCCAGGTCGGGGGACAGAGTGAAGGGCTCCAGCTTGTGGGCGCAGTCGCCGCATACCACGAAGCCAGTGGTCACGTCTTTTTTGCAGAGTACACAGGACGCCATAATCTATATCTCCTATCACTTTAATTGAGCGGGAGGGTCATCCCCTCCCGCGGCTGATGTTCAGAACGGCAGATCGCCGTCACCGGAGGACTCCCCAAAATTCGGTGAGAAATCACCCGGCAGGCCAAAAGGGTCTCCGCCAGCTGCCTCCACGGGGCCGCCGGCGCTGGCCGGGGGCTCCTGGTTCTCCTTGGACCTGGAGTCGCCAAAGTAAACATTGTCGGCGACGATCTCGGCGGAGCGGCGCTTGCTGCCCTCCTTGTCCGTCCAGTCCCGCATCTGCAAGCGGCCGGAGACTACTGCCATGCGGCCCTTGGTGAAATACTTGCTCACAAACTCGCCGGTGGAACGCCAAGCCACGATGTCGATGAAGTCAGTGGTTCGCTCGCCGGTGGCCTTATCCTTGAAATCCCGGTCACAGGCGATGGAAAAACTGGCAACAGGGACGCCCGCCTGGGTGCGGCGCAACTCCGGGTCCCGGGTCAGACGGCCCATAACAATAATGTGGTTTAACATTGTACATTTCTCCTTTTTATTATTTCTGTGCGCTGAAACGGTCAAAAGAGGATACGGGAACAAATTTTGACCAGGTCAGGTAGTAAAAATAGTAAGGCCGCAGCCCGTCGTCAATCTCAACGACCTCCCCCAGGGAGAGATCTGTCTCCACCAGAAAATCATCCAGATCACTGTGCTTGCTCCGTTCGAAAAAGGTCTTTGCGTTTATACCCAGAGTCGTTTCAAGCCGCAGCTTATAGTGAGAGGACGAAAGATAGATGTACTGGTCCCGTTTGCGGTCGAAGCGATTCCGCGGAAAAATGTCCATCTCTCTGCTCTGTTCATCGGCAAAGCCGTATATCCGGCACACTGGGGGCGAAATACGCCTGGGGCACCATTTGGGGGCTTTGTACTTGGGGTCGGACGACTTGAATCGCTTGGGCTTCCTTTTCTTGGGGAACCCATTGCAATAGCGTGATCCCCACAGTTCAGCCCCTACCCGCTGGAAGTCCGGGCAGGAGGAGCACTGCATCTCCGGGAAAGAATACTTTTTCGGCATTTCCTCATACTCCTATATTTTTATAGCTCCCGGCCCAAAAGGGCCGGGAATCTGATTTACTGCAAGGCAGCCAACTGCTCCAGCGGCGTGTAGGTAAAGCCCACCGCCTCATGAGCCTGACGGCTGATGCTCTCCAGGTCGGTCAACAGTCCGTCTGTCATCTGCCGTTCGCTGTCGGACTGAGCCTCGGACGCCAGCTTCTGCTGGTCGCCGTACAGCCGGAGCAGCTCACCCCGCAGCTTGATCAGGGCCTTGCTGCCCATCTGCTCTCTGGCCGCGTCAAATTCCTCTTTGGCCTCAGCCGCCATGCCGCGGATGTTGTTCACCTTGTCCTGCATGGGGTTGATGCACATACGGTTGAGCTCCGCCTCAACCACGGACCGCTCCGCCGGCTTCTGCCAGAGGTAGTTTTTCAGTGCCAGAAGGTCCTGGGGCTCCACTTGGGTATGCCCGGACAGCCACGCCTTGGCCTGAGCGATGGGGTAGTAGTTGAGGTACTTGCGGTCGGACACGGGAATGTCATCCCTGCGCAGTTGGCACAGGATATCGTCGGCCAGCTCGTTGATGGCGTCAGGCACCGGAATACCGGCCACCTCTTCCTGCATTTGCTTCAGTTCATCCAGCGTGATGGAGGCGGCGATCTGCCCGGCTCGGCCGGCCTGCTTGTCCCGCAGGACAGCCAGCCGCTTGTCCCGATCCTCAATGTTCGCCGTCACCACTTTCAGCTCCAGCCGGTCGTACAGGGCCTCCAGAATTTTCTCCTGGGGGTCGCTGAAATTGGGCACTTCATTTGACGCCGCAAAGAAAGAGATGGTGGGGATGGGGTATGTACGGCCCTCATTG
>JAAWIE010000029.1 GCA_022796195.1 Lawsonibacter sp.
TTCCGAACACACGGGCACCACTAAGGCTACGCCCAAACCCGGCTCGTGGTCCTTCCGGGCAGGACGGCCGCATTAAGCAGCGGCGAGAACGTAATCGTTATCGTTCTTTAATTTATAAGTGCCCATTTTAAGGATGATAGGCGCATCCGCTCGCTATTCCTGCTTCTGTGCCCCCGTCGAAACCGGTACGCCCCCGTCGAGGCGGCCATAGGCCGCTGAGACGGCATCCTCGCCGGAGTTAAAGCTGTTATCATACAGTGGACCTTATTAATTATAGAGAAACTTTCCACCCTTATTCATCTGCGGCATACCAACTGGCTTCTATTACAATACATCTATGCTTTAAAACGCAGCAGCCATCTTCGTATTCGCAACGTTCGGATTTATACTTTCTCGGGAGCGGGGTAGTTTACATCGAAGGTATCCACCGTAACCTTCTTCATCATCTGCTTCTCTCGAGGGCGGTCGTTCCAGTCGGTTTTGCCAGAGACGATAGCATCGGCAACCTCCATACCCTTGATGACCTTACCAAAAGCGGCATAGCCGCCGTCCAAATGGGGTGCTTTGTCCACCATAATGAAGAACTGACTGCCGGCGGAGTCCGGGTCCATAGCCCGAGCCATGGACAGCACACCCCGGTCGTGAGCCAAATCATTCTGGAAGCCGTTCTGTGCAAACTCACCCTTGATGGAGTAGCCAGGACCTCCCGTCCCGGTCCCCTGGGGACAGCCGCCCTGAATCATAAACCCAGGGATGCAGCGATGGAAAATCAGTCCGTCATAAAAACCTTCCTTTATGAGCGCGATGAAGTTATTCACGCTGTTGGGCGCTACTTCTGGGTAGAGTTCCGCCTTAATGATGGAACCATTTTCCATCTCAATGGTGACAATGGGATTCTGTGCCATTGTTATCATCCTTTCCTGGTATATCACCGGTTTCTAGTCTTCATGACCCGGTCCATCTCCCGCTTGGCATCCCGACGAGCAGCAGTCTCCCGCTTGTCGTAGAGCTTTTTGCCCTTGGCCAGACCAATTTCCAATTTTACCCTGGGGCCGCGAAAGTAAACGGACAGAGGGATAAGTGAGTAGCCATCCTGTTTCACGCGGGCGAACAGCCGCATAATTTCCCGCTTGTGCATCAGCAGCCGGCGGGTACGGCGGGGGTCCTTGTTAAAGATATTTCCCTTTTCATAGGGACTGATGTGCATTCCAAGAACGGAAAGTTCTCCATCTTTCACAAGGCAGAAGGAATCCTTCAGATTGACGTTGCCCAGACGGATGGACTTAACCTCGGTGCCCGCCAATTCAATGCCGGCCTCATATTTCTCCTCAATAAAGTAGTCGTGATAAGCCTTGCTGTTTTTTGCGATCGTTTTTACCGCTTCACCCATAGCGGACACCTCCTTTCCTCCACGGGGTTAGACAACTATACCACAGCTTTTAGAAAAAGGCAAGGGGAAAGTCCCATAAAGAGGAAACATCTTGAAGCAGAGGAACTTTTATGGTAAAATCGGTATCTGATAGGAGGGATTGCGGCATGATACGGATTGGAAATCTGGTGCTACCGCCAGACGGAAATTTAGAGCTCTTGCGGAAGCGGGCGGCCAATGCCCTTGGGGTGCGCCCTGGGGCGCTGGGGGAATTGGAAATTATACGGCAGTCCATTGACGCCCGGAAGAAGAGCGATATTCACTACCAATACACCGTGGAGGTCTCCCTTCCTAACGAAGAACATGTGATACGGTCCGCACCAGGGCGGAACATCACTTTGGTCCGCCGGACACCTTATCTCTTTCCGACCCCGGTCCGCCGGTCCTCGCTGCCCCCGGTGGTGGTGGGGATGGGGCCTGCGGGACTATTCGCTGCTTTGTTTCTGGCCCGAAACGGCCTGCCCTGCATTGTGCTGGAACGGGGCCAAGACGTGGACCGGCGCACCCTGGATGTTTCAAGTTTTTGGGGCTCCGGACGGCTGGACGAAAACTCCAATGTTCAGTTCGGAGAGGGAGGCGCGGGCACTTTCTCTGATGGCAAGCTGACTACCGGTACCCACGACCCCCGCATCTCCGCTGTACTGGACACCCTGGTGGAAGCCGGAGCGCCTGCCGATGTAAAATACTCCCATAAGCCTCACATTGGCACCGACGTACTGCGCGAGGTGGTTAAAACCATCCGTGGAGAGCTGATTGCGCTGGGATGCGACATTCGCTTCGGGCATAGGCTTGTTGGGCTGATATCCTCTGCCGGTGCATTAGAAGAATTAGAGGTAGAAGGCCCCGAGGGCCGATCCCGGCTGGTCTGCGATACCTTAGTTCTGGCTCCAGGGCACTCCGCCCGAGACACCTTTGCCATGCTCCGTGATGCAGGCATCCCCATGGAACGGAAAAAATTTGCCATCGGCGTTCGGGTGGAACATCTCCAGCGGGATATTAGTGTTCAACAGTACGGACCGGCCTGGGAAATCCTGCCCCCCGCTGACTACAAGCTGGCTTGTCATCTGCCCAATGGGCGGTCCGCTTTTACCTTCTGCGTCTGCCCAGGAGGAGAAGTGGTGGCCGCTGCCTCCCAGCAGAGCGGTGTGGTTACCAACGGCATGAGCCGCCGTGCCCGAAACGGCACAAACATCAACGGCGGCCTTCTAGTGGGCGTGGGGCCAGAGGATTTCCCCGCAGGGGACGTACTGTCTGGGGTTCGCTTTCAAGAGGCATGGGAACAGGCCGCATTCTGCCTGGGGGGCGGCGGGTTTCAGGCCCCAGCCCAGCGGGTGGAGGACTTCCTCAAAAACCGCCCCTCTGAAGGACCGGGAGGCATTCAGCCCACCTACCGTCCCGGCGTGGTGTGGACAGACCTTTCCCCCTGTCTGCCCGGTTATGTATCGGATACGCTTGCTCAGGCAATTCCCCAGCTGGATCGGAAGCTGCGCGGCTTTGCCACCCCCGACGGCGTGCTGACCGGAGTCGAGACCCGGTCCTCCTCTCCAGTACGCATCCTTCGGGACGAGCGGTTTCAATCCGCCCTTCGTGGGCTCTACCCCTGCGGGGAGGGGGCCGGTTACGCTGGGGGCATTGTCTCCGCTGCGGTAGACGGAATTCGAGTTGCCGAGGCGGTGGCACAGGAGCTTGTGTAAACAAGCGTAGAATATCCAAGGGAACATGTTTCTAAATAAGCCCTAATCGTAACAGCGCCCAGCCCGAACAGGCGGAGGATTCCACTTGCCATTTTTCCGGATTTCCTGTATAATGGCGGGAGAGAGGAGCGATACTGTGCGCATTATGGCGATTGACTACGGCGACGCCCACACCGGAGTGGCGTTCTCCGACCCCACTGGCTTTCTGGTTGGGACTACCACTACCATCAACAGCTGGCGGCAAGAAATTGTGCTGGACCAGCTGCTTCGGCTGATTGAAGAACACCGCCCGGAGGAGATAGTACTGGGCTTCCCCAAGAATATGGACGGCACCGATGGGCGAAAAGCGGACCTCTACCGGCAGCTGGCCGCCCTGCTGGAAGAGGCATCCGGGATGAAAATTATCCTCTGGGATGAGCGGCGCACCACCATTGACGCCCATCGGATTCTGTTCAACCAGGGAAAGGACGGCAGAAAACGGCGGAAAATTGTGGATTCTGTGGCCGCCTCTCTGATTTTGGAGAATTATCTGGACTTTAAACGAATCAAACAGGGGTGATTTTTATGAAACGACGCGCTTATGGGCTGGCGCTGTCTCTGCTGCTGATGATGAACCTCACCGCCTGCGGCGGGGAACCTGATGCAATCTCCAGCACGGGCATCCACAATGTTGTCCCCGAGGCTTCCAATGACGCAATTGTGTCCGTAATCCCGCCGGTGGATTTGCCGGTAGCAGAACCGGAGGACAACAGCACTGCGGACACAAGCCAGAAGAACGGAAATACTCCAGACAGCAACCAAGACCCGGACAGCAGTCAACGTACCGATGAGGGCAACCGCCCCGGCGGCAAGAGCAGTGAGGGCAACAAAACCCTTTCCGAGGACGGCTGGTACACCTCTAAGGAGGAGGTCGCCCTGTACATCCACCTTTACGAACGCCTGCCAGACAACTATGTAACCAAGAACGAGGCCGAGGACGCCGGCTGGCACGGTGGCAATGTGGAACGCTATACCGGTGAAGGTACCGCAATTGGCGGCAGCCGGTTCAGCAACCGTGAGGGCCTGCTTCCTAAAGAACAGGGACGAACCTATACTGAATGTGATATTGACACACCGGGAGAAAACTCCAGAGGCGCAAAACGCATCGTTTTTTCGAACGACGGCTTGGTCTATTATACCGATGACCACTATGAAAGCTTTGAACTGTTGTATGGAGCACCGTAAATCAACCATACCCATTAGCGCCCGGCGCCCGCGGAAAAGCAATTGCTTTTCTGCGGGCGCTGTTTTATAGTGGTCGGGCAGACAAAATTGCTCTATGCTCAAGGGCCGTTTTTTACCCCATGCTTCCCAATTCATTGAGCGGGACGTTACTCAATATCGAATCCGCCCGTCTTCCTGCATCGACTGTGGAACCTGTTCCATCTTGTGTCCTACCGGCGCAGTGCGCCGCACTCCATACATCCGAGAAAGCATACCTCAACAGGAAATTGATTGGAACAAGTGTTATTTCAATCCCAGGTGTGCCTTAAGTCTCTATAAGCCCGATGTACCGGAGAAAATGTGGAACCTGCTGCGGGCGCATTTTGGCAGCGTAAAATTTCATAACATTTGCTGCCGGCACACGCCCGGCCTTGAACCCGGTTCCACGGTTATCAATAATTGCGCCGGATGCGACCGTCGTTTTCGTTCTCTGTACAAAGGAATTCGTACAATCTCCTATTGGGAGATAATCGACAGCATTCCAAATTTTGCACTGCCCGATCACAGCGGGCTGAGCGTCTCCATCCATGATTCCTGCGGCTATCGCCATAAACCCCAGGTTCATAAGGCAATTAGGAGTCTCCTGACTAAAATGAACATCGCAGTGGACGAAGCTCCATTCAGCGGTACGGAATCTGTATGCTGTGGAGACAACTTCTATGGCGCAGTTCCAGATGCACAAGTTGAGGCGCGTATCCGGATGCGGGCCGGTCAGTTTCCCTGTGACAAGGTTGTTGTGTACTGCATCGGGTGTGTAAGAGCCATGATTTCTGCGGGAAAAACCCCGTACTATTTGCCCGACTTGCTGCTTGACCGAACAGGGGAACCCATGCCTGACACGCTGGCTGAATATCATACAAAGTTGGAAGCCTACATCCAAAGGCATTGACATGCCGCCTTTCCGCCTGAGCTTCCTATGCTATCCCTATCTCTAAGGTGCGTGGAAAGGACTGCGTCTTCCATGTTATATCTGTCGGACAAGAGATCATGCGATAAAACGACGAAATGGGCCTGAGTAATTTCCTCAGGCCCATTTGAAGTCATTTTAGTTTGGAGCTTGTGTCTGACTTGCGGGGGAATAACAGCACTATCTCTTACTTAATCATGGAAGCAACTTCAGCGGCGAAGTCGTCTTCCTTCTTCTCAATGCCCTCACCAGTGGCAAAGCGGGTAAACGCCTTCACCGTGATTGTACCGCCCAGCTCCTTAGCCAAATCGGCCACATGCTTCTCCACGGAAATCTTGTTTTCCTTGACAAAAGCCTGCTGGAGCAGACAGTTCTCCTCATAGTACTTGCCCAGCTTGCCCATAACAATACCTTCCTTCACCTTCTCAGGCTTGGAAGCCATTTTGGGGTCGTTTGCCATAATCGCCAGTTGAATTTCCTTCTCTTTATCCAGCACTTCCTGGCTTACATCGGACTTGTCCAGATAAGTGGGGTTCATAGCACAGATCTGCATAGCCACATCCTTACCCAGCTCAACAACTTTGGCGGGGTCGATGCCTTCTACCGCCATATTGACCAGCACGCCCACCTTGCCGTTCATGTGGATATAGGGCACATTGACGCCCTCACCATAGCGGACAAAACGGCGGATCTGGATATTCTCACCAATCGCCAGCACCTTGTCGGCGGTAACATCTGCCACCGTGCGGTCAGTACCGGGGTACTTGCTATTCTTCAACGCCTCTACATCGGCAGGATTCTCATTGGCAACCACAGTGGCTACATCTTTCACGAAGCCCTGAAAAACCTCGTTCTTCGCCACGAAGTCAGTCTGGGAGTTGACCTCAATAATCACGCCCACGCCGTTCTCGGCAGCCATGGCGAAGGACACGCCTTCCGCAGCTACTTTGCCAGCCTTCTTGGTCTGTGCAGCAAGTCCCTTCTCACGCAGCCACTCAATGGCCTTGTCAAAATCGCCATCGGCCTCGACCAGAGCTTTTTTGCAGTCCATCATACCTACGCCGGTCATCTCGCGCAGCTTCTGTACATCTTTTGCAGAAATCGCCATAATAAATTACCTCCAATTATTGTAATACAGTAGGGCGCGACGACTCGGCGCGCCGCACACCGCATTTGCTCAGGAGAGAAGACGGCGTGCCAGGGTCGTCACGCCCTACACAAACATTTCTTACTCAGCGGCGGCAGAAGCAGCCTCGGCCTCGGGGGCGGCATCCTGGCCCTGACGGCCCTCCTGAATGGCATTCGCCATGACGGAGGAAATCAGCTTAATGGCGCGGATCGCGTCATCGTTGCCGGGAATTACATAATCGATCTCATCGGGATCGCAGTTGGTGTCCACAATTGCCACGATAGGAATATGGAGCTTGCGGGCCTCGTTGATGGCGTTGCGCTCCTTGCGGGGGTCAACGACAAACAGGGCGCCGGGGAGCTTGCGCATCTCGGTCACGCCGCCCAGGTACTTCTCCAGTTTGGCGATCTCGCCCATGTGCTTGATGACTTCCTTCTTGGGCAGCATGTCAAAGGTGCCGTCCTCCTGCATCTTCTTCAGCTGAGCCAGACGGTCTACGCGGCCGCGCATGGTCTTGAAGTTGGTGAGCATTCCACCCAGCCAGCGGGCATTTACCCAGTACATACCGACACGGCCGGCCTCTTCCTTAATGGCCTCCTGAGCCTGCTTCTTCGTGCCCACAAAGAGCAGAGTCTCACCCTTCTCGCCCAGAGAACGGACAAAATTATATGCCTCTTCCAGCTTCTTCACGGTCTTTTGCAGGTCGATGATATAAATCCCGTTGCGCTCCGTGTAGATGTAGGTGGCCATCTTGGGGTTCCACCGGCGGGTCTGGTGGCCGAAATGCACGCCGGCCTCCAGCAGCTGCTTCATAGATACGACTGCCATAGTTTCTTCCTCCTGTTTTTCAGTTATTCTTCTGGGGGCTTCATATTCTCCGCCAACCCGATTTTTCACGGGCACCGGGCGGAAAATCCACACTCCCACGCATAATGCCTTGGTAGTATAACATAGTTTTTCCAGTGTTGCAATAGTTTTTTCATGTGTTGGGAAAATTTTTCGTATTTTATATCACCATACCGCCGTCCACCCGAAGCACCTGCCCTGTAATAAAGGAAGCCCGTTCTGTGGCTAGAAAATAAACTGCCTGAGCAATTTCTTCCGGGGTCCCCATGCGCCCCAGAGGGGTCTCCTCCCCCAGAACGGCCAAATCTTCGGCGGACAGATGGCCGTTCATGTCTGTATCCACCGCTCCGGGCGCCACACAGTTCACCCGGAGCTGGGAAGGCCCCAGCTCCTTTGCCAGCGATTTGGTCAGGCCGATCACCCCCGCCTTTGCGGCGGAGTAGGGGACCTCACAGGATCCGCCGGTTACCCCCCACATAGAGGAAACTGTCACAATCGCTCCCCGTTTCTGCCGCACCATGCCGGGAACCGCCGCGCGAAGGGTGTAAAACACGCCATCCAAATCGGTAGACAGCAGAGTATGCCACTGTTCGTCTGTGGTATCGGTCAGCAGCTGCTGGGGCAGAGCTATCCCCGCGTTGCAGACAAGGGCATCCAGTGCCCCCAAAGCCGCTTCAGCCTCTCGAACCATCCGGGCCGCTTCTTCCGGGACGGACACATCTGCTTGGATTGGGACCGCCTTCCCCCCAAGCTCTCTCAGCTCATGGACCAGTCGTTCCGCTTCGCACTGGCTAAAATTGAAGTTGACTGCCACATCCCAGCCCTCTTGCGCAAAGAGCCGGGCCGTGGCCGCGCCAATCCCCCGGGACGCCCCGGTAATCAAGACTGTGGGGGCCATTCAGGCGAACACCCCCTGTACCAGCACCATATAGAGCACGGTCGCTCCAAAAATGGACAACAGATCGTTATTCTTCCACAGGTGGAGCAGCACTGCCGCCAGACCAGCCGCCAGGGGCGGGACCCATCCGCTGGGGGCGGAAAAAGCGACCCCTTTCAAGCAGTAGACTATGAGCATGGCAATAATCGCTGGGGGCAGGACCCGGCCCAGATAAAGCACCAGTTTAGGGGGATGGTCCCCCCGGTCGAACAGGAGGAAGGGCAAGGCCCGGGTCAAAAAGGTCACTGCCGCCATAACGGCAATGGAAGCCAGTGTCTGCATCGGAGTCAGGGGCATATGGAGTTCTCCTCTCTCTTCCTATTGTAATCCAAACGGGGGCGGAGCAGGGTCAGGCAAGCGACAATCATGGCCAGCGCAGGCAAAAGCATATCCTCCGCCCCCACCAGCAAAAGGCTGACCAGGGTCGCCGCCGCCCCCAGCAGAGCCGGAAGATGGCTCCCGGCCGCCTTCCACTGGCCTACAGCGATTACCAAAAACAGGGCGGTCATGGCAAAGTCCACCCCTGTTGTGTCAAAGCCCAGCGCAGCCCCCAACAGGGAGCCGATCACAGAACCCAGCACCCAATAACTCTGGTCCAGAAGAGCCACGGTAAAGAAAAAGTCATGCTCGTCCACTTCGGCCGGAGCTTGGGCGGAGGAGAGCAGCGCATAAGTCTCATCTGTGAGAGAAAAAATCATGTAGAACTTCCGCAGTCCCATACCCCGGAACTTCTCCAACATGGACAGTCCATAAACCAAATGGCGGAAATTGACCATCAGGGTCAGAAAGGCAACCTTGCTCAATGGAGCCCCGGCGGCCAGCAGGGCCACCCCAAGATATTGCCCTGAACCAGCGTAGATGGTTATACTCATCAGCGCGGCCCAGCCCGCCCCCCAGCCAGCCGACTGGAGCATGAGTCCGAAGGCCATTCCGATGGCCAGATAGCCCATCAGCACCGGCAGGGTCACCGGAAAGGCTGCGGCCAGTGTCTTTCGGTTCATAGGAAACATACACCTCGTTCAAACAGTTTTCGCCCTATTGTACTCGCTTTTTCCATCCGGCGCAAGCCCTTTTCCAGGATTGTGCCGGAAAGCAGTCCATCAAGCGGACATTCCTGCGTTAAGATGGAATAAAGTTTTTCTCCCTATCTTGATTTTTCTTGTCCGGCAACTATAATATGTATCAAATATCTTGGTTACCCTGGAGGATACCCCATTATGAACCAGCTGCTTTTTATTTACAACCCCACCTCGGGCACCGGACGGGTAAAGGAGGCCCTTGCCCCCATACTGGACGTCTTTGCCAAGGCGGGCTGGCTGACCACCGCATACCCGACCCAGTGTAAAGGAGACGCCGCCCGGGTGGTCCGGGAACTGGCTCCCCAATTTGACCGGATCGTATGCGCTGGGGGCGATGGCACGCTCAGCGAAGCGGCCTCCGGTCTGATGGACCTGGAGGACCCGCCGCCCTTGGGCTATATTCCCTTTGGTTCCACCAACGACTGCGCCACCACTTTAAAACTGCCCCGCAAACCCAGAGAAGCCGCACTGGTGGCCTCCGGTACCGGCCGGCCCCTCCCTATGGACATTGGTATGCTCAACGATACCGTCTTTGTCTATGTAGCCGCGTTTGGAGCCTTTACCAAGGTGGCCTACGACACTCCGCAAGATTTGAAAAATACCTTTGGCCATCTGGCCTACATTTTTGCGGGCATCGCCTCTCTGCCCACCATCGCCCCCTACCACATGATGGTAGAGTACGACGGGCAGACCTTGGAGGACGATTTCTATTTCGGCATGGTGAGCAATTCCCAATCCATCGGCGGGCTCAAGCCCCCCAAGGCGGAACAGGTAGTATTGGACGACGGGCTATTTGAGGTCACTTTGATTAAAAAGCCCCTCAAGCTGGCTGACTTGACCGACGGGCTGCAAGCTCTGATCAACCTTTCGCAAAACGACCGCTCCGGTGCCCTGGTCCAGTTCCAGGCCCGAAGCCTCACCTTTACCAGCGACCAGCCTATCCCCTGGACGGTAGACGGCGAGTTCGGCGGAAGCCGGCCCGTGAATCAGGTAGAAAACCGTCAAAAGGCGCTTAGCGTCATTCGTGGAGAATAAAAATACGGCGGGCGGCTTTTGCCGCTCGCCGTATCCTTTTGTCGCTTAATTGCCTACCGCAGGTCCAAATCCAGGTCCACATCCCCCTCAATTCCGGCTACCTGTCCGGTGTGGCTGTATTGCCACAAATCAAAGTGGTAGTAGAAATCCGGTTTGCTGTCGTACTCGGCCAGCCACAGGCCATAATCCGTCAACTCCCGCAGGTCGTAGTGCAGATAACCTAAGGTCTGATTAAAGTAGACCGCCGGAACATACCCCGCCGCCTGGATCTTTTCGCAGAAGGCGGCGGCGCACTTGGTCAACGTTTGACCATCCAGCCCCTCAGTGCGCGCCCCGCTTCCCGGGGTGATGGTCTCCCAGTCAAAGGCAATGGGGTAGGTGATGGTACGGCCTTCGATGGCGTTTAGAATATAGGCGGCCTCCGCCTCCGCCTCTTCGGGGGTAATTGCCTGGGAAAAGAAGTAGACGCCTACCTCCAAACCGGCATCCAGCGCCCCCTGGAGATTTTGGGCAAAGCTCTGGTCCATAAACAGCCCGCCCTCAGTGTAGCCCCGGTAGCCCAGGCGGAGTATCGCGAAGTCAATCCCGTCCGCCGCCACCGCCGGCCAGTCGATCTCATTTTGGTAGGTTGAGACGTCAATGCCTGTTTTTCCCCGCTTGCCGTCCTTCTCATACAGGACCCGGCCCCGGCTGTCCGTTGAGAACGCCGCCCGGTCATAGGGATTCACCGGCATACCTTCCAGCGGAACCAAGGTACGGTCACCAAACTGGAAGGTAACCGGTTCCTCTGGCGGCGCAGGGGGCTCGTCCGCCTCCTGCCCTCCCCGCAGGACCAAGAAAAGGGCCGTTCCTGCCGCCACCAGGGCAAGAACGGAGAAAATTAGGGCAAGAATCCCCACAGACCGGTTCCCGCCCCGACGGGCAGGCGGAGGAGGGGCGGGCCGTGGTTCTGGCAGCGGTTCATAGGCGGGCGGGGCGAGCGGTTCCTCCTGGGGTTCCAGCTCCGGCGGGTATGTATTCATATGCGCTTCCTCCCTCTTTCGACGGTTTTTATCATTGTACCATACCGCGAGAAAAACCGCAATTAGAAAGCGCATAAAAACAGGGGAAACCCCATCTGAATTTCTTCCGCCGGGATGGCGCAATCCGCCTTACACGGCAATCGCTCAAAGTACACCCTGTCCGGGAACCGGCCGGCGGACTGTGCGGCGGACTTCTTCCATAAAACGTGCCACATCAATGGGTTTGGTCAGGTGCGCATCCATGCCGCTCTCCATGGACCGGCGCATATCCCCTACCAGTGCGTTGGCCGACAGCGCCACGATAGGGACCGTCGCAAGCATCGGGTCCTCCAACTCCCGAATTGCACGGGCCGCCTCCCATCCGTCCATTACAGGCATCTGTATATCCATCAGCACCAAATCATACCCTTGCGGGCCAGAATTTTTTACTTTTTCCACCGCAATACTGCCATCCTCAGCAACATCCACTATGAATCCTCCGTTTTGGAGGATCTCCGTCTCAATTTCACGGTTCAGTTCGTTGTCCTCCACCAGCAAAATACGCAGGCCGGCCACCTCATCCGGCTTCACCACAGCTGGCGCCGCCGGAGCATCCTGCTCCGTGCGCAGCTGGAGGGTTACGGTAAAAATACTTCCCTGGCCCTCTGTGCTGTCCACCTGAATGCTTCCGCCCATTCGGTCCACGATATACTTCGCAATCGTCAGGCCCAGTCCCATGCCATAAACTCCGCTGAGCGTCGTGTTTCGCTCTCGGGCGAAAGGCTCAAAAATCCGATCCAAAAATTCCTGGCTCATGCCCACGCCGGTATCCGATACGATAAGGCGGTAGGTCTGACTGCCCTTGTTTCGCGCCGCCCCCTCGGTGAGGGTAACCAGCACCTGTCCGCCTGGGTTGGTATAGGTCACCGCATTGTCCACCAGATAGTTGACCAGCCGTCCCAGCTTTTCTTTGTCACTGCGCACCATCCGGTGGGTCACGCCTCCGCAGTCCAACGTAAAATCCAGATTTTTGTCCCTGATCTGCGGCCGTTGAAAGTCGCAGGTCTTTCGGACGATCAGACAGATGTCGCATTCATCCTCCGCCATCTCGTCTTGGGAACCGATCCAAGTGACCTCCAACACCTCGTCAATCAAGCTCAGCAGCTGCCGGCTGGATGCCTCCAGCCGCTCCAGGTACTTCACCACCGACGGAGAATCGTGAGCTTTTTCCTTTGCCAGGGCCGCAAAGCCAAAGATTGCATTCAGCGGCGTGCGCATATTATGGGACATATTGGATAAAAACTCATTTTTGGCCACAATGGCCAGATTGGCGCTCTCCAGCGCGTCGGTCAACATCTGCTTCTGCTCAATTTCCCGCTGAAGTTCCTCGTCTACGCGCCGGTATCCCATTACAATCTGGTCCACATGCCCCGGCTCGCCCACATTGACTACTCGCAGCTGCAAATATTGCAGTTCATTTTCATAGATGACCCGATAATTAAGGTAATAGGTTTCTTCCGCTGCCAGCCTCCTTCTCATATACTCCGGGCTGGTCTGCTCTCTCACCAGCTCCCGGTCCTCCGGGTGTACCCAGGTCTCGATGTAGTTGGCAAGATACCAGCGCAGCTCCTTCATGTGAAACCCTTCCTCAAACTGCCGCTCTGTCCGGCAGCTCAGGCGGTAGGGCAGGAGCCGGTTTCGCTCCAGTTCCCCATAGAGAATTGATTCATAATTTATGCTGAGTCCCTTGATCACCTCCAGCCGGCGCAGCTGCTCCTGGTCGCTCAACGCCTGTTCGTTGATCTGCCGCTCCCGCCTCTCTGTCGCGTCGCCAAGAAAGACGTAGAAAAAGTCCCCGACTGACTCGCCGCGAACATAGTGCCCATAATCTTCAATCCAGCCAACGGTTCCATCGCTTCTGATGATGCGATAGCCCACATAGTCCAGATCAAACTGGCTGGCGTAAACCTGCTTTTTGATGTTCTCTTCCACTGCCTGGAGTTCCTCGGGGTGTACAATCCCCCGGAAGGAACCTCCGGTCAGCGCGCGGAACTGTTCCCAGCAGTCGCAGCGGAACATACGGAGCAGTCCCCGGTTTGCGTAAACAATCTCTTCTTCTCCCTCGGCCCGGTAAATCATAAAGCCGCCGGGAATTTCGTTCATAAAGCGGATCATTTCAAAGGCCGCCCGCATCTCTGGATGCTCCACCAGCAGTTCGGACGCCTCCGGCCCCGCGGCCCGTTCAAAGGGGATACCGTTCGTTTGAAAAAACTGCAGCAAGGTTAAAATCTGCTCCATTAAATCCCGATTCCAATTTTGCTCTCTCATGGATACGCCCCTCTCCGTACCTGTAGCCTGCATGGCCCGTCTTTATTCTTTTTCCGCCGCAGGGGCCTCCAGACGCATAAGATCGATATTGTTTGTAATGTCCTCAATCAGGCCGGAGGCGGCAAAGTTCTTGGCCTGACGGACCGCGTTCTGGATGGCGTAGGCGTCGGAGGAACCGTGGGCTTTGATGACAGGCTTCGCAATCCCCAGCAGGGCGGTTCCACCCACCTCGCTGGAACTCATCATCTTTTTAAAGTCCTTCAGCCCGCCGGACACCAGCAATGCGGCCAGCTTGGAAAACAGGTTCTTCATAAACATCTTTTTCAGCTCACGGGCCAGAAACAGGCCGGTGCCCTCCATGGTCTTGAGAAAGATATTTCCCGAATAGCCGTCAGCCACGATAACATCCACCGCGCCCTCCACGGCCTCCCGGGCCTCCACATTGCCCACAAAGTTGATTCGGCCATCCTCCCCCGCCGCTTCCAGCATGGGATACACGGTGGTTTGGAGGCCGGTGCCCTTGGAGGGTTCCGCCCCGATGTTCAGCAGTCCCACCTTGGGCCTGCTCCGGCCCATCACCTTTTCGGCATAATAGGAGCCCATGTAGGCGAACTGAAGCAGATACTCTGGAGGACATTCCGCATTGGCTCCGCAGTCAATCAGAACCGCCCCGCCATTTCCTGTCGGCACTACAGGGGCCAGCGCCGCCCGGCGGATGCCTTTGATGCGCTTGGTCACCAGCGTCGCCCCCGACAACAGCGCCCCGGTGGACCCGGCGGATACAAAAGCGTCCCCCGCGCCCTCTTTCAGCAGAGTCAGCCCCACGGTGAGCGAAGAGTCCTTTTTCTTTCGGAATGCAGTGGCTGGATCGTCGCACATCTCCACCACCTCGCTGGCGTAGGATATCTCCACCCCGGCGGGCAGGTCGCTGATGCCGTTATCCGCCAAAACCTTTAGAATTTCTTCGCTCTTTCCAACCAGAATGATGTCTACTCCATACTCCTTGCTGGCTTGAATGGCTCCCATAACCGGGGCCTGGGGCGCGTTGTCTCCCCCCATAGCGTCAACAACGATTTTCATTGATTTCCCTCTTTTCTGTTCGCAGCGGTTTGGGTTCGTCGATTAAACCCAAGAGGTAATCGGCGGACACGTTGTAGTGCTGGCAAATGATCGTCAGTTTTTCAAATGTTGTGGTCTTGCGTCCATTCTCCATTTCAACAATCTGGTTTGGTTTTACCCCCAGTAATTCTGCAAGGTCTGCTTGTTTCTCCCCCGCCTGCTTTCGCAGCTTTTTCAAGCGAAGTCCATATAAGTCCTTGTGAAACATGAAGTCCTCCCTTGACAGCCACACCAAAAGGGTGTATAATAAATATATCCTTTTAGTGTGGTGATAATATTATGGACCAACTACTTCAAGAGCTCTTCTATGATGAAATCGACCAAGGCCGGCTGGTTTTTGAAGACTTCCCGGAATACAACGACCTCATGAACCAGAGTATGTCCCTTTTTCCGGACGGAGACCTGCCGGTATCCATCAGCAAACTGCTGGACACCGCCAACTGCATCTCCTTTGCCCACGGCCTGCGGGTAAGGCAAAGGCTCGAACGGTGGATCAATCTGTAGAGGCGCACACTGTTCGCCTCTACACGCCCGTCTCCAGCTTGTCCAGGGCCTCCAAGGCCCGCTTGGAAATCTCAGCGTTTTTGTTCCGCTTGCCCTTGACGCGGTAACCTAACTGGGGAATCAGGCCAAAATTCACATTCATCGGTTGAAAGTTTACCACACTTTGGTCGCTGATGTAAAGAGCCAATGCGCCCATTGCCGTCTCCCGTGGAAAATTAACTGGCGGTTTGCCCTCCAGCCGCCGGGCCAGCTCCACCGCAGCCAGACAGCCGGAGGAGGCGGACTCCACATAGCCCTCCACACCGGTGATCTGTCCCGCAAACATAAGCCGCTCCTGCCCCCGCACCCGATAGTACCGATCCAAAAGCCGGGGCGAATCCAGGAATGTGTTCCGGTGCATCACGCCATATCGGACGTACTCCGCATTTTTCAGGGCGGGAATCATGGAAAAGACCCGTTTTTGCTCTGGAAATTTCAGATGGGTTTGAAAGCCGACCATATTATAGATGGACCCTTGGGCGTTGTCCTTCCGGAGCTGGACCACGGCAAAGGGTTCTTTGCCTGTCTTGGGGTCTTTCAGTCCCACCGGTTTCAGGGGCCCGTAAGCCAGGGTATCCTGCCCCCGGCGGGCCATCACCTCCACAGGCATACAGCCCTCAAACACCCCTGCGTCCTCAAAACCGTGAACCTCCGCCTCCTGGGCATGGGTCAGCTCCCGCCAAAAGGCGTCGTACTCCTCCTCAGACAGGGGGCAGTTGATGTAATCCGGCGTCCCCCGGTCGTATCGGGAGGCGAACCAGGCGCTGTCCATATCAATGCTGTCAAAGGTGACCAGGGGGGCGGCGGCGTCAAAAAAGTTGAGGTATTTGCTGTCTGGAAACAGTTTCCCGATGGCCCCCGAAAGGGTTTGCGAGGTCAGCGGCCCAGTCGCGATGATCACATTGCCCTCTGCCGGAATTTCTGTAACCTCCCCCTCCACCACCGTTACGTTCGGATGGTTTTTCAGCTTTTCGGTGATAGCGGCAGCAAATGCGTGGCGGTCTACCGCCAAGGCCCCGCCAGCCTCCACCCGATGCTCGCCGGCGCAGGCCATAATCAATGAATCACACCGCCGCAGCTCCTCTTTCAGCAGTCCTACGGCATTTTCCAGCTGGTCGGACCGCAGAGAGTTGGAACACACCAGCTCTCCAAAATACTCCGTGTGGTGGGCGGGGGACATCTTCTGAGGCTTCATCTCCCGCAGTTCCACCTTAATCCCCCGCCGGGCCAGCTGCCACGCCGCCTCGCTTCCCGCAAGACCGGCGCCGATGACGATTACTTTGTCCATACTTCCTCCTTCGTCCCCCGCAGGGAAAGGCTTTTACGCTTCCTTTTTGGCAGCTGTTTTCTTGGCGGCTGCCGTCTTCTTCGCCGCAGTCTTTTTTGTGGTTGTCTTTTTCTCCGCCGCAGTCTTTGCGGCGGCTTTTTTCGCGGTCTTTTTGGCCGCAGGCTTTTTTGCGGCAGTCTGTTCCTCGGGCTCCGCTGCCGCGGCCTCCCCTTCGCCGGAGGTCTCTTTCTTTTTCCAGCCGCCCCGCTTCTCCTCCGGCGTAAAGTTGTCGCACTTCTCATTGATGCAATAGGGCTTTTTGGCTCCCCGGCCTGACTTTTTAAACATGGTCTGACCGCAGACAGGACAGTTATCCTTAACCGGCACGTCGAAGGTTACAAACTCGCACCGCTTACTCTCGTCCTTACTGCTCCGCCGCTCACAGCAATAATAGGTATACTGCTTGCCCGACTTTTTAGATTTTCCGGTCCGTTTAAAGAGCCTCCCTCCACACAGAGGACATTTGCCCGGCATTTCCACTACCAGCGGCATGGTGAAGTCGCACTCCGGCCAGCCAGGGCAGGCCAGAAAACGTCCGAACCGGCCCGACTTGATAACCAAATTCCGCCCGCATTGGGGACAAATTTCCTCCGAAACCTCGTCGGGTACCTTGATGCGCTCCCCATCCAAATCCTGCTCCGCCTTTTTCAATTCGGCGTCAAAATCCTTGTAGAAGTCGGCCAGCAGAGCTTTCCAGTTGGCCTCGCCCTCTTCCACCCTGTCCAGCCGCTGTTCCATCTGGGCAGTGAAGTCGTAGTCCACGATGTCGTGGAATTTATCCTTCATCAGACCGGTGACCACCTCCCCCAGGGGGGTGGGACGCAGAGCCTTGCTCCCCTCCTTCACCACATATTCCCGGTTCATAATGGTGGAAATGGTGGGGGCGTAGGTAGAGGGCCGTCCAATCCCCTGTTCCTCCAGGGCCCGGATGAGGCTGGCCTCGGAGTATCGGGCGGGGGGTTGGGTAAAGTGCTGGTCCTTGTTCAGCTTTTTGTGGGTAAGCGGTTCCCCCTCCTTCAAATCGGGCAGGGGTGAGGTCTTTTCCTCCTCATCGTCGTCCTTACCCTCCTCATAAACGGCGGTAAAGCCGGAAAATTTCAGAGACGAATGGCTGGCCCGGAAGATATAGCCGGAATTGGCCGCATCAATGGACAGACTGTCGTAAACAGCATTTGCCATCTGGCAGGCCAGAAAGCGGGACCAAATCAGCTTGTACAGCCGGAACTGCTCGTTGGTCAGATCCTTCTTGATGTCCTCGGGAACCAAGGTCACGTCCGAAGGCCGGATGGCCTCGTGGGCGTCCTGGGCTCCGCCCTTGGTCTTATACTTCTTGGGCTGGGCGGGGCAGTAGGATGCGCCGTACCGCTGGGCGATAAATCCCCGGGCGGCGGCCACCGCCTCATCCGACAGGCGCAGGGAGTCGGTACGCATGTAGGTAATCAGGCCCACGGCGCCCTGTCCGGCAATGTCGATTCCCTCATAAAGCTGCTGAGCCACCGCCATGGTGCGGGCGGGCGACATGTTCAGCTTGCGGGACGCCTCCTGCTGAAGGGTGGAAGTGGTAAACGGAGGCGCAGGCTGGCGGTTTTTCTCCTGCCGCTTCACCTTGGCTACCATCCAGGTTCCCGCCGTCACAGCATCGATCACTTCCTGAGCCTCCGCCTCGCTGTGCAGTTCCATTTTCTTTTCCCTGCCGTGGAACTGGGCCTTGAATGCACCCAAATTGGGGGCCACCCGCTCCAAATCCGCCTCAATAGACCAGTACTCCTGAGGGACAAAGGCCCGGATCTCCAGTTCCCGTTCCACCACAAGGCGGGTCGCCACCGACTGCACCCGCCCCGCGGACAGTCCACGGCGAATCTTCTTCCACAGAAGCGGCGAGAGCTGATAGCCCACAATACGGTCCAGTATACGCCGGGCCTGCTGTGCGTCCACCAGATTCTGGTCGATAGCCCGGGGGGCCGCAATGGATTGATTGACCACATTTTTGGTGATTTCGTTGAACGTCACCCGGTAGGTCTTATCATCCGGAATGTTCAGCAGTTCCTTTAAGTGCCAGGAGATAGCCTCCCCTTCCCGGTCAGGGTCCGTCGCCAGATAGACTTTACCGGACCGCTTGGCCGCCTTCTTCAGGTCGCTGATCACGTCTTCTTTGCCCTTAATGGGCTGGTAATCGGGGACAAAGCCCCCCTCAATATCCACGCTCAGCTTGCTCTTAGGCAGGTCTCGAACATGGCCCATAGATGCTTTGACCTCATATCCCGGCCCAAGGTACTTTCCAATTGTCTTCGCCTTGGACGGAGACTCCACGATTACCAAGTCTGTTTTATTTGCCACTTTGGATTTACCTCCAGAGATTGATTACATTTCTTGTGCCGCAGTGCGCCGCGAGCTCCCTCAGCTGGGAGCTATTCAGCCTGATACAGCCCTAATCCTCCAACTTCACCAAAGCGCAGAACCTGCGCCCTGGCTGTTCCTCCACAGTTCCCCCAACCTGAAGCATGGTGAGCGCAGAGAGCACCCGTTTGGCAGGAATCCCAGTTTTTTCCACTACCTCATCGGCAGTAAGAGCGGTATTGGCTGTCGCGGCCAAAATCGCCAATTCATCGTCAGTAAATCGGGATTTCTGCTGGCTTTTTGGCACAACCTCCCGGCTTGCAGCCGCCTCAGGCCTGGGCGGCTCCCTCACCGGCTTGTCCCGCTTTACAGACATCCGGGCCTGGGCTACCGCCGGAGGCAATGCGGCCTGTCCAGCCAGCTTGGCCGGAAACCGGCTGACATACTCTGTCAAAATATCCTCGCCCCGCTCCACCAATTTGGCTTTAAAATCGCGGATCAGCTGGTTGGTTCCCCGGGCCGCTTTCTCGTCCAGACCAATCGGAACGGCGAATAGGTCACGTCCCTGCTCCATGGCATGGTTTACGGTGAGCATAGTTCCCCCTGTAGGTTCGCACTCAATTGCCAGCACACCAAGGCACAGACCGCTTAAAATCCGATTTCGCGGCTTGAAGTGATCCCCTTTGTGGGGCGTTCCCGGTGGATACTCAGAAATCAGCGCCCCGGCGGCGGCTACATCTTCATAGAGGTATCGGTTTTCCGCCGGAAAAATCCGGTCAACCCCGCCGGCCAGCATCGACACCACCGGCTTTCCGCTTTTTAACGCTCCCATTACCGCACAGGAGTCGATCCCTTCAGCAATACCAGACACCACCAACGCCCCTCCGGCGGCCAGCTCCATTCCAAATCTCTCCGCCCGAGTCCGGCTCGCGGCGGTACATTTGCGCATTCCCACCACAGCAACAGCGGCTTCTTCATCAAAACGGAAGGTTTTTCCCTTGATATACAGCACTACCGGAGGGTCGCCAATCTGTCTCAACCGCTGGGGGTAGTCCGCGTCTTGAAAGGTCATAATCCGCAGTCCCAGCCGGTCGCAGTCCCCCAAAATCCGATTGGGCTCATCCATACTCTTATCCAGCACGGAACTTTGAACAAAGGGCGGCAGAGCCAGAACTTCATAGTCCGCCCTGGCCCCGTAGTAGGCCCGCTCCGGGGAACCAAAGTGGTCCAGCACCGCCAGAGCGCCCACCGGACCCAGCCCCTTCCGGCTGGTCAGCCAAAGCCAGTATTCCAGATCTGCCATTTGGCATACCTCCTCAGTCATGTAAAATTTTTCTTTACAAATCGCTCCGTTCAAGGTATGGTTATACTTTGGAAAAGGAGAGATTATTATGTTCCAAACACAATCCGTCCGCCCCTGGCTGGTCTGTCTGGGGGGCGCCATCATGCTGTTTGCGGTGATGGGCCTGGGAAGCAACGTCTATTCGGTCTACCAGCCCTACATTATCGCCCAAAACGGCTTTACCAACACCCAAGCCTCCTGGATTATCACCACCCGGAGCCTGTTTATCGTCCTGGGGATGCTCACCGCCGGAGCACTGTGCCGCCGCTTCGGCGTCCGGCGCACCGCCGTGGGCGCAATGCTTCTGCTGGCCCTGTCCCGCTTTCTGTTCGGCGCGGCTCACTCTCTGCCCGCTTATCTGGGGGCGGCGGCCATTACTGGCGCGGCCTACAGCTGGGGCGGAATGATCCCCCTCTCACTGCTCATCAACAGCTGGTTCCGGGACCGGAACGCCTTCGCCCTGGGAATGGCCTCGGCGGGCAGCGGACTGGCCACCATCCTGTTCCCTGGACCGATCACCTGGCTCATCCAGCGTTGGAGCCTTCCCGCTGCGTTTTGGTGCGAGGGGGCGTTTGTCCTTCTGCTGACCCTTCTGGTGCTGGTGCTGGTCCGAGATACCCCCGCCCAGCTGGGACTCCACGCCTACGCCCAAAACACCAGCCCCGAGAAGACGCCCGCCCCCATCGTCCACCCGGCTCCCCAGGGGATGACTCCGCTCTACTGGGGTATGTTCCTTGTGGCGGTCTTCCTCACCGGCGCGCCCACCGGCATTGGCATCAGCAATGTGGGGGTACTCTACCGCACCGAGGGCTACACACCTGGAACTGCGGCGGCGCTGGTCTCCTGTGTCGGGCTGGCTCTCATCGCAGGCAAAATACTTTACGGCGAACTAGCCGACCGTCTGGGCGGAAAGTTGTCCAGTTTCCTGCTGTATGGGGTGGCTCTGGCGGCCTACATACTGTTGTGTCTCGCCCCCAACGGCAGCCAATTGTGCGCCTTTGCCGCCGCAATTTCCTTTGGACTGGCCTTGCCCTTGAGCAATGTGTCCTACTCCATCTGGTCCAAAGACTTTCTTGGGGACGAGGGCTTTGCCAGCGGGTTAAAATGGAGCCAATCTCTTTATGCCTTCGGCATTGTGGTCTTTGGGCCTGTCCCCGGCTGGATGGCCGACCGAACCGGAAGCTATGTCCCCTCTTACCTTCTCTTTCTGGTCATGATGGCCCTGTCCTTCCTTCTCATTGCCCTGGTGTATCGCCGGACCAAAGCGGGAGGCCGGCCAGTGTAATCAGCGGCTCATCTCCCACAGGACAATGGCTGCCGCTACCGCCGCGTTCAGCGATTCGCACCGCTCCCGCATGGGAATTTGAATGGTCTGTTCGCTCATTTTCAGCAGTTCGGGGGATACGCCCCGGCCTTCACTTCCAATCGCCACGGCACAGCGGGTAAGCTGTGCCGTTTTAATCGTCTTAGTGTCCTCCCGCAGGGCAGCGGCGTACAGGGGCAGTCCGGATCGCGCCAGCAAACCAGACAAATCCTCCGTCTCATAGACCGGCAGTCGAAAACAGGCCCCCATTGTGGCCCGCACCGTCTTAGGGGAAAAGGGGTCGGCGCAATGGTTCACCAAAATCAGGCCATCCGCCCCCAGCGCGTCGGCAGTACGCCAAATTGTCCCCACGTTTCCTGGGTCCTGGAGGCCATCCAGAATCAGCCAGCGGTCTCCTGCCAGCCGCTCGGGCGGCGTGATATCCGGCATTTGGGTGAGGAACAGCGCCCCCTGCGGGGATCTCGTGGGAGAGATGGAGGCCATCACATCTTCGGGAACCTCCACCAGCTTCCCACTCACCCCGTCGGGCAGAGGCATGCCCGGGGTGACCACCACGGCAGTCAACGGCGCACGCCACTGTACCGCCTCTTCCAGCAGCTTGATGCCGTCCCCTAGAAATTCTCCCGATTCACGGCGGTAAGCCCGGCTGGCACTCAGCTTCCGAATATGGGTAATTATGGCATTTTTTCGGCTGGTAATCCGCTCCACAGCCCCATCCCCCCGTTCTGGACACGATTCTTATATAATAAAGGTATCCCCCAGGGTTGTCAAGTCATGTTTTTGTCATTTTCCCGCAGGGACGCATCACAATGCCCCCCTATTCCATCTCCCCTTCGAATACCGTGCGGGCCGGCCCCGTCATGAAGATATGTTCCCCCCGCCGTTCCAGTGCCAAAATTCCCCCGGGAAGTTCTGCTTCCACCCGTTCTCCACAACGTTTTTCCGCCAGAGCCGCCCCAAACACGGCGCAGGCACCGGTGCCGCAAGCCAGGGTAATGCCGCTCCCCCGTTCCCACACCCGGATTTTCAGCCGCTCCCGGCTGGGGCAGGAGACAAGCTCAATGTTCCTCCGCTCCCCCAAGGCGGGATGGTTTTCCAGCAGAGGTCCCAGTTGTTCCAGGGCAATTTCATCTGGGTCCGAGCAAAAGATTACCCCATGCGGGTTGCCCGCATCCACTAAAATCACGGTAAACCGCTCCCCAGCCGCCTCCACCGCAACGGGTGTCCCCACCTGAACCGCCCCCATATCTACCGTCACCCGGTCCACCTGAGTGCCCAGTACATGGAGCTCTAACCCTCTGGGTCCCGCGTCTGTGTCGATGGTAAGGCAGGTTTTTCGGGTCAACCCCCGGTCGTAGACATACTTCCCCACACAGCGGATTCCGTTACCGCACATAGCCCCTCGGGAGCCGTCGGCGTTGTACATCTCCATGGTGAAGTCACCGCCTCGCCCCGGCTTAATACAGATCAAGCCGTCCGCCCCCACACCAAAGCGGCGGCGGGACAGCCGGACCGCCAAGGCGGGCAAATCCTCTGGAACCTGTTCCAGGCCATTGAGGTAGATATAGTCGTTGCCCAGCCCTTCCATTTTCGTAAAGCGCATATTCCTCGCCCCTTTCTGGTCTCAGATTATGCGCCAGCGACTATGGAAAGACCGGGGACGGCACAATCGTCCCCGGTCAGAAGCCTTTGTCAATAAATTACCAAATATTTTTCCAGCTCCCAGCTGGACACTCGGGTCTGATACTCGTCCCATTCCTTCCGCTTGCCTTCCAGGTAGTGCTTGGCCACATGCCCCCCCAGTACATCCAAGATCAAGGCGTCTTTTTCCAGCTCCTCCAAGGCGTCTTTCAGGGTGTCGGGCAGGCAGTAAATCCCATTTGCTTGCCGGGCTGCGTCGTCCATGGCGTAGATATCGCCAGTGATCTCCGGCGGCGGGGTAAGGCCCCGGGCAATGCCGTCCAGTCCGGCAGCCAGACAGACCGCCACCGCCAAATAGGGGTTGCAGGAGGGGTCTGGACTGCGCAGCTCTACCCGGGTCGCCTGTCCACGGGCGGCGGGGATGCGGATGAGGGCGGAGCGGTTGGAGGCCGACCAGGCCCGGTAGCGCGGGGCCTCATGGCCCGCGCCCAGCCGCTTGTAGGAGTTGACCAAGGGGTTGGTCACTGCCGTAAAGCCCTGGACATGGTCCAGCAGACCGGCAATGAAGGAATAGGCCGTTTTAGACAGGCCCCGTTCCCCATTGGGGTCGTAAAAGACATTCTTGCCGTCTTTAAACAGGGACATATTCAGGTGCATGCCGTTTCCGGCAATATCGTAGATGGGTTTGGGCATAAAGGTGGCGTGGAGGCCATTCTTTTGAGCAATGCTCTTAGCGGTCAGCTTGAAGGTCATAATCTTATCCGCTCCGTCCAGAGCGTCGGTATACTTGAAGTCAATCTCATGCTGGGCCACGGCGCACTCGTGGTGGCTGGCCTCAATCTCAAATCCGATTTTCTCCAGGTTTAAGCAGATCTCCCGGCGGGTGGCCTCGCCGTGGTCCAGGGGACCCAAATCGAAGTAGGCGGCTTCGTCCCGGGTACAGGTGGTGGCCCGGCCGTTCTCATCCAGCTCAAAGAGGAAAAACTCCAGCTCTGGACCAATATTGAAGTCGTCGAACCCCATGGACTGGGCCCGGCGCAGAACCCGGCGCAGAACGCCCCGGGGGTCCCCCACGAAGGGGGTGCCGTCTGTATTGTACACATCGCAGAACATCCGGGCTACCTTTCCCCCCGCCACCTCCGGCGGCAGGACCGCGAAGCTGTTCAAGTCTGGATACAGGCATTGATCCGACTCGTGAATACGGGTAAAGCCCTCGATGGAGGAACCGTCAAACATGATCTGGTTGTTCACCGCCTTCTCAACCTGAGACGCGGTAATCGCCACATTTTTCATCTGGCCGAAAATATCGGTAAACTGCATCCG
>JAAWIE010000030.1 GCA_022796195.1 Lawsonibacter sp.
TTCCACTCGTTGGCCTTGCTGAAATCAAGCACAATTTTTCATCCTTAAAGCAGCATCTTCACGCAGCCATAAATTCCGGCATCGTTGCCAAGCTCCGCCAGTACAAACTCGGTATCTCGGAAAGCGTGAAAGGCGTATTTTCGGTAGTAGTATTCAATTTTGCTCAACAGAACGTCCCCCGCATGGGACAGTCCGCCGCCAATCACAAACACCTCCGGATCAATGCTTCCAGCTACAGCGGTAAGCGCCCAGCCCAGTTTGCGGCCCAACTGATCCAGCAGATTAACGGCAATGGGGTCGCCCCTGCGGGCCATGTCGCAGACCGTCTTGGCGGACATATTCTTAGAGGCATCCGGTGAGACCTTTCTGGCGCACCGCAGCAGGCCCCGAGCAGAGGCGTACTGTTCCAGACAGCCGTACCCGCCGCAGGAACACTGCTCCAGTTCGCTGGGGTCTACGCAGAAATGGCCAATCTCTCCAGCCCCGCCGTTGATGCCGTTGACGATCCGGCTATTCAGCACCAGCCCGCCGCCGATGCCAGTCCCCAGTGTCACCAGGAAGGCGCTTTTTCTGCCCTGCGCGCCGCCTTTCCACAGCTCGCCCAGGGCGGCGGCGTTTACGTCGTTGGACACATGGATGCGGCTGATTCCGGGCTCCAGCTTCTGTACTACCTCTGGGATGTTGAACACATCCCAGTCCAGATTCACACACCGGAACACAGTGCCCTCGTCGTTCACCGGGCCAGGGACGCCCATACCTGCCCCCTCCACATCGTCCCACAAAATCGAGCGGCGGGCCATAACAGCCCGAATGGATTCCAGCGCATCCGGCAGAACATAAGCGCCGTTTTCCTCCGTTCGGGTGGGGAGCTGCCATTTCTCCAGCATGGTTCCGTCTGTCTGGAACAGCCCCAGCTTGATGGCGGTGCCACCAATGTCGATTCCGAAAGCATAAGGTTTCAAATTGTTTCACCTCCAAAACAGCACGCGGGGCCGCCGAGAATCCGGCGGCCCTGCGTTTGCCGGGTCAGGGCAGGATATTGAGCAAATCAGAGAAGGAGGTCAGGTCGTAGTCCTCCAGGCCGCAGCCCTTGGTGTCTCCGAACAGAGCCAGAGCGGTCATACCACCCGCCTTGGCCGTCTCGATGTCCGCTTTAGTTTCATAGGGCTCTCTCCTTATTTCTTCCCGAAATCGGGGGCGAATATCTTGTTATCCACGGCGAAGATGATGACCATAGCCACCCCGCCGGTGACCACCGTGGTGACAATGCTGCTGACCGTGTTGCGCACAGCCTCGTTGGAGATAAGCGCTACCGTGACGGGATTCCATACGCAGGTGAACAGGTTCATCACCAGGAACACCGCAATGGTGGCCAGGAAATGCAGACCGAGTTGAGGGGCCAGAGGACCGTGGCTCTTAAAGGTCACATTGCGCTGGAGGGGGAAGTTGATGCACTCGCCGAAGATGATGGCAGTCAGGTTGGCCAAGGTGAAGGCCAAGCCGCTGTTGACCAGGTAGGCCCCATCCGCGCCAACCTCAAGAGCGTTGCCGATGATGGACAACTTGAACCCAACCCCAAACAGTTCCACCGGGAGGCCAGGGAATAGCCACTCGGCGTCGCCCACAATACCATGGAACAGGGTAGGCAGAAACATGAGCATAACTGCTTTCAGCGCCGTGACCGCCCAGCTGAAAATCAGGAACAGTCCGCCTTTTCTGATCCACTCCGCCGCCTTGGGGTGCTTTTCCGCAAAACGATTCATAAAGTTCATAATCGCTCCCCCTTACTGCTTGTTTTCAAATTTATTGTCCTTGTAGTCCACCATGTACTCCATCCGGTAGTTTGGAGAGCTGGCCGCCTTGCGCTTTTTCCCGGCCCGGAAGAAGCCGCCGATAATCTGTCCCAATCCCTTGAAGAAGTGGCCGTTCACAACAATAAGAATGCCCTCAGCCATTTCCATAGTACACATACCGCCGGTCATCTTGGCGATGCCCCGGAAGGGCATGTTGTAGTTGAACATCAGATTCAGGTTGGGCTCGCCCTTTTCCATGCTCTTGTTGAGCAGGCGGGTCAAAATTTTGTAGACCAGTCGGGCCAGGCCGCTTTTGGCGTAGTACATCTGGCACAGAGCGTCGTTCATGGTGAGGGTGCCGCTCCAGTTTCCATTCGGGATAGAGCGGCCCAGCAAGGCCGCAAATTCGTGCTCAGGAATGGTTTTGATATTGCCGGTGTAGTAATCGGACAGCAGCTTGCTGTCGTAGGGGTTGGGAGCACCGGTTCCAGCTATGGTCACACCGCTAGACAGCTTAATATCCGCCACGGATGCGCCGACGAGCACTTGGTATTCGCCGCCCTCGATCTCAAACTTGTTGGTCTTGACATTGAAATACCGGAACGCCTTGTCATCCAGGGGGATGGTGACAGTTTTGCTCTCGCCGGCCTTGAGGAACACCTTCGCAAAGCCTTTCAGCTCCTTGGCGGGGCGGAACACCTCGCTGGACAGTTTGGAGACATAGAGCTGTGCCACCTCTGCGCCGTCCACCTTGCCGGTGTTCTTGATGGTGAAAGTAGCCTCTTTGTCGGTGACTTTCAGGTCGGAATACTCGAAAGTGGTGTAACTCAGGCCGAAGCCGAAAGGGAACAGGACGGGGACGTTGGCTGTCTCAAAATAGCGGTAGCCGACGTAGAGAGCCTCCCGGTACTCCGCATTGCGCTGCTTGGCGGGGAAGTAGGGAGCGGAGGACACGTCCTCATACTTGACGGGGTAGCTCTCCGCCAGCTTGCCAGAGGGGTTGATTTCTCCCATGAGAGCTTTCAGCATAGCGGAAGCTCCTGCCTGGCCGCAGAGGTAGCCGTGGATGACCGCCTTGCACTTGTCCAGCCAGGGCATCTCCACAGCTGATCCGGCGGACATCACCGCCACCACATTGGGGTTGACGGCGGCGACAGCCTCCAGCAGGTCCACCTGATTTTGGGACAGCTTCATGTGGGCACGGTCCAGGCCCTCAGACTCGCTGATCTCGTCCAGACCAATGTACAGCAGGACAATGTCGGCTTTTTTCGCCAGCTCCACCGCCTTGGTCTGCATGGAGGGGTCGCCCTTGCCGGTACGGGGATAACCCGGCTCAAAACCGGCCACGTTCAGGTCGAAGTTGCCGATGATATCCATAGCGTTGTCCACCTTTGTGGCGTTGACCACCGAGGACCCCGCCCCCTGATACCGGGCCTTCTGGGCGAACTCGCCAATGACAGCAACCTTTGTGCCCTTTTTCAGTGGCAGGATGTTTCCCTCATTTTTCAGCAGGACGATGGATTCCCCGGCGGCCTTTGCGGCCATCTTGTGGTGGGCGTCGATGTCGAAGGGCTTACCCTCCAGCGGAGCAATCGCCTTGGTGACAGAGAAAATCACGTCAATGATCTCGTCCACCCGCTGATCCAGGAGGCTGACACTCAACCGTCCGTCCTTGACGGCCTGAATCAGCTCCAGGTCGGAGTCGCCGCCAGTGGTGGGCATCTCCAGGTGGGAGCCGGCCCGGACGCCCTCCACATGGTCGTTGGACGCGCCCCAGTCGGAGACGACGAAGCCGTCAAAGCCCCACTCGTCCCGGAGAATTTCCTGCAAGAGGTGGTAATTTTCGTTGGCGTAGACCTCGTTGATCTCGTTGTAGGAGGACATGATGGATTTGGCGTGCCCCTCCTTGACGGCGATCTCAAAACCGGTGAGGTAGATTTCCCGTAGGGTCCGCTCGTCCAGAACGGAATTGGAGGCCATACGCCGCAGCTCCTGGGAGTTGACGGCAAAGTGCTTGGGACAGGCGGAAACGCCGTTTTTCTGGATTCCCCGGATGTAACCAGCGGCCATTTTTCCGGCCAGGTAGGGGTCCTCGGAGAAATACTCAAAATTCCGACCGCACAGGGGACTGCGCTTGATGTTGAGGCCAGGTCCCAGCAGGACGCCCACGCCTTGACTGGCGGCCTCCTCACCCAGGCACTCGCCGATCTCCTCGCCCAGAGCCGGGTCCCAGGAGTTGGCGATAGTGGCGGCGGTGGGGAAGCAGGTGGCGGGCAGAGAGGGATTCAGCCCCAGCTGGTCCCCGGAGCCCGCCTGTTTGCGGACCCCGTGGGGGCCGTCCGACAGGGTCATGCTGTGGATGCCCAGCCGCTCCACGCTCCGGGTCTGCCAAAAGTCTTTGCCGGAGAGAAGAAAGCACTTCTCTTCCAAGGTCATCTGGTCGATGATCTTCTGATGTTTCAACATAGTTCAGCACCCTCATCAAACATTTTATAAACGCCCCCCTCCCCCAGGCGGGAGAGGGGGGACAACAGTTTACTGTTCCTTCTTGCGCAAACTGCGGATGACCAATACCTCGGCCGCGATCAGAATCACAGCCAGAGCAGCGTCCACAACATAGGTCACTGTGATCCAGCCGGGAGTGGCCAGGGCCGCCTCGTAGTTCTCTTGTGTATAGGTGGAGGAGTTGACCACAGTATACAGCACGTTCTTGGTGGCCTGACGCATAGCCAGCACAGAGGTGGCGCTGGTCTGGTCGGTGAGGATGGCGTCGTTACCGGCGGTGCCCAGCATGATATCGCTGCCGCCGCGGATCGCCTTGTCCGCGTCCATGTAGCCATAGTTGCCGAAGTAGTCGGTGAGGATCATGCCGTTATATCCCCACTCGCCCCGCACGATGTCGTTGAGCAAGGCAGAGCAGCCGCCGTCCCAGGTAGTGCCCACATAGACATAGGAGGACATAATGGCCAGCGCCTGGCCCTCGTTGGCCTTGACGCAGGCCTCAAAGGGTTTTAAATACAGTTCCCGGGCGGACTGCTCGGTGAACCAGGTGCACAGCAGAGCGTTGCGGTTGGTCTCCTGTTCATTGAAAGCCAAGTGCTTAATGTAGGGGTATACGCCGTGAGCATAAGCAGCCTCGCACTCCTGAATCCCCATTTCGGCGCTGAGCAGAGGATCCTCGGAGTAATACTCAAAGTTGCGCCCGGCGAACGGGGAACGGTGGAGGTTCATGGAGGGGGCGTACCAGCCGTCCAGGCCGAAATCCTCAAACTCCTGACAGATGCCGTCGCCCATCTTATAGGCCAAGTCAATGTTCCAGGTCTGAGCCAGCAGAATTTCACCGCAGTAGCCCATTCCGAACAGGCCGCTGACGGAGTAGTTCACGCCAGCAGGGCCGTCGCTGTCCAGGGTGGCCACCTTGTTGATGGAGGGCATCTCTACCGTGGCAAAGCCGCCGTAGGCAATGAGGTTGACCATCTCGCTCACAGTCACCTCGTCCAGCAGATCCTCCCACATGGGGTCATCATAGTTCTTACCCCGCAGGTCCATCAATTCAATGCCGTTTTTAGCCCCGGTGGTGGGCATCACATCGCTGGCGTTGTTCAGGGCAGTTGGGTCGTAGGTGCCGTTGCCGCTGATTTCATAGACTGTCCGATCCAGAGTGTAGCTGGCGGGGGCGGCGGTGACGCTGGCGTAGTTGGCAAAGCCGTCGGCCCGGGACAGGTACTCGATGGAGCCCTCCGCAAAGGCCAGCTTGCTGTCTGCTACCATCAGGTCGCCGTTGTGGGGATTGCTCTCGTTGTAAACGGTAGTGGAAGCTTCGGTGAACGTGAAGGAATCCACCACGGTGTGGGCATCGGTGCGCAGGGAGACCTCATACTCTCCCGCCTCCAGCACATAATAGCCGGTTCCGTGGGTGTCAAAAGAAGCCATATCCTCCTTGTCGAAGGTCAGTTTCACCGTCTCCGACTGGCCCGGCTCTAAAATGCCGGTCTTACCGAACGCAGCCAGGTTGACCGCCGCTTTTTCGAGACCGCCGTTGGTATAGGGAGGCGTGAAGTACAACTCCACCACGTCCTTGCCCGCTGTGGTGCCCGTATTGGTGACGGCCACATCCACCGTGACCGTATCGCCGGCGGAGGAGGAGTTTACAATCTCCTGGATGAAGCTGGTGTAGCTGAGTCCAAAGCCGAAGGGGTACATGACTGTGGAATTGTAGTCAAAATCAAAGCCGTTTGTCTGGGCCTCCTCATAGGCCGTTTCATAGAAACGATAGCCCACATAGATGTTCTCCACATAGTTGACAAAGGAGACGACACCGTCGGCCCGCTCCCAGGCGGTCAGAGCTGCGGAGGTCACATCCTCCACATTGTCATAGACAAAGTGGCCGATGTTGTTGTGGGTGGGGGCGAGGGTCACATCCCGCAGCCAGGTATCCACTGTCTTGCCGGAGGGATTGACCTCTCCCTTCAGAATCTTGCCCAGAGCGTTGAAGCCGGTGGCGCCAGGGCTGGCGCACAACAGTACGCCCTTGATCTGGTCATACTCCTCAGTCCAGCCCATCTCCAGGGGATTAGAACCGTTGTAAACGATGATCACGTTATCAAAGTTGGAGGTGACCAGATCCACCAAATTCTTTTCGGTCTGGCTTAACTCCAGATAGGTCATGCCATCGGAAAAGTCGTTGTAGCTGCCGTTGTTGGTATAGGTTGCCCGGGTGTACTTGGTACCTTGGTCATAGGTGCCGCTCATCACCGTACCCATGTCGTGGGGCAGGTCGGCGCCCTCGCCGCCGCAACGGGCAATGACGATCAAGGCGGTGTCGGAGAAGGACTTGGCGTTGTTCATCAGTGCGTCGTCATAGCTGTCGGCGGTGGGTTCGGGCAGGGTCCAGTCCTGGCCGTTGTTGATGGTGATGGCCGGACGGTCGCCACGGTAGGCGGTGTACTTGTCCGAAAGCTCGGTGTTCAGCGTAAAGCCGGCGTTCTCCAGACCGCTGAGCAGGGTGACGGCGGTGGAGGCATCCACGGTGCCGGAGCCGGTGCCGCCGTAAACCGGATTGGTAGAGGCCCAGCCGAACACATTCAGGTTGGTCGTGCCAGACAGGGGCAGCATCCCGTCGTTCTTGGTCATGATGATGCCCTCGCTGGCGATTTCTTCGCCGATGTCTCTGGAATTTTGAACGGTCTGCTCACTTAATGAGCCAGTCTTGGCCAGCACACTGGAGAGCAGATCCCGCATGGGGCCAAGCAGGATGCCGTTGACCAGAACGGCGATGACCAGAACACCAGCCAGAACGGACTGGGCGCGGATCATGCCCGCTTTGGACTTGTTAATCTTCCCGGCGAAGATCAAAAGCACGATCACGGCCGCCAACGTGACACCAATACCGATCAGCCACCCGCTGATCTGTCCCACGACGCTCCATACATCTTCCCATGCAATTTGAATACCTGACATATATGCTCCTCCTTTTACTTTTTCGGGGACGGCCTCCCCTTTGGGACTATTTTAGACATAAATAAGTTCAAATGTCCAATACTTTGATTGCATGATGTATCATGCCCAAACCGAATAATATCACTGCGGTTGCAGCACGAATCACCCATGGGTTTCTCTTACCCTTTTCCAGGTCAATCGCTGGAGCAGATATCCCGCCAGCGTCCACAATGCAAACATTGCAGCCAGTTCCCACATTACCAGTAGGGGGGATTTCTCGTAATCAAAGAACACAAAATCTACTCGCAGAAACATATAGTCTGCGATGTTCTGTCGGACAAAGCACACCCCGCCCCACACTGCTACCGCGACCGCTGCTATTCTCAGGGCCCAGCGCACCGCCGGGGCGAGCAGTTTCCGGCCCAGGCCCAGGAATATGCCCCAATGCAGGCCCAGGTGGAGCCCCGTCAGCAGGAAACTCCAATACCCGCAGGCCAGGTGAATCCGCCGGGCGGCGGCGATAGAAATAGGGACTTCCAGAAATGGCAGGACATGGCGGGCCATGGCAAGGCCGCTGACGATCTGCGCCGCCATGCTGACAAACAAGAGCAACACTGTTTGCAGGATTCTCCGGGGCGTGTACCGGCCCCTGACCAGAGCCTGAAACCACTTCCAATTCAGTCCGTGGTGCAGAAGGAACAGCACCAGCATTCCGACCCCCAGCCACTCATGGATCTCCTGCTCGGTGATGAAGTAAGCCATCAGGAACAGCAGCAGGAGCGCCATAGCCAGATCAGTCAGGCGGCGCAGTACCTGCCCAGCATTTACCCTCCGATTCTTTTCAGCCACTGGTCCACCAGCCTTTCCGCCCGGCTTCCGCCGTCCTCCTGGACGGCCAGCAAAGGCAGTACATCGCAGCCGATGCAGTATTTCGCGATATCTTGGGCGATGTGCCCCCCGCCGCCTCCACCATGGGTGCAGAAGGGGACAATCACTTTGTCCGTGGGCATAACCTCATGGAGGAAAGACGCCACCGGCGGTGCCATGGTGGACCACCAGTTGGGAGTGCCCAGGTAGACGGTCTCATAGGCGCTCCAGTCCATGTCGATGGAGCGCAGAGCCGGGTAATGACGGGCTTGAATTTCCCTCTTTGCCTGTTCGACCACTGTATTGTAGTTGGATGGGTACGCCTGCTCAGGTACAATCTCCTTCCAATCAGCCCCGGTTTTTTGGGCAATCAGTCGGGCGATTTTCCGGGTGTTCCCGGACCAGGAGTAAAATAAGACAAGATTTCTCCTGCCTTCTTGTTCACTCATAACAAATACCTCCTACTTTCATTTTGTAAACAGAAAACCGGCAGCGGGCTTCCCCGTCTGCCGGTTTTGTCTGCCCTTGTGCTTATCATAAGGCAAAGGGCCACAATAGTCTAATGCTTTGATTGTATGATATATCATGCCTAAACCGTATCATTCTGCCGCTTCTGTCTCCCGGATATAGTCCCGGAACCGGCTGGCCGCCGAGTGAAAGACCCGGTTTTTCTTCCAGGCAAACACATGGCCAGTCGTGCGTTCTGGAGTGAATGGAACAAACTTCAGCCTCTCGCCGCCCCGTATCTCAAAGCACCCGCCGGTACACACCACACAGCCCAGCCCCTCCTCCACCAGCAAGGCGGCGTTGTTGATGAGGCTGTGGCTGGCAAAGATGTTCAGCTGGCTTCGCTCTACGCCAAACCAGCCTGCGATATGATCCTGGACAATCTCCCGTTGGGGCATAATGAGGGGCCGCGATAACAGGTCCTCCTGATCCAGGCTGGACTTTTGGGCCAAAGGATCGTCCCGGCTCACCAGCATCCCCCACACCTCCTGATAGGGCAGGCGGAAAAAGTCGTATTTGGCCACCTCCACTGGCTCCACCAGGATGCCGAAGTCCAGTTCCCCCTGGTCCAGTTTCTCCCGGATATCATCCCCGATACCGCTGTAAAGATCATACTGTACCTTGGGATACTGGGCGGAGAAACCCTTCAGAGCCTTAGCCAGCATCCGGGAGGCCCGTGTCTCTACACATCCGATGGACACCGTGCCGCCCAGCAGGTCATCCAGGTCGGACACGTCCCGAAGGGTCTTTTCCATCAGCGCGACAATCTCCTCCGCACGCTGCTGGAACAGCACCCCCGCCTCAGTCAGCGTCACCTGGCGCTTACCTCGGATCATCAGCGGCGTGCCCACATTCTCCTCCAGATCCATCAGCTGGCGGCTGATAGTGGGCTGGGTCACGTGGAGCTGCTCCGCCGCCCGGGTGATGTTCCCCTGCTTCGCCACCGCCAGATAGTATTCCAACAGTCGAATATCCATATCATACCCGCCTTTCCATGCTTATTCTCTATTTTGATTATCCAAGATAGCGGAGAAAAAGTCAAGCGTGCATTCTGATTTTATCATACATAATAGGCATGATAAATTATCCAAACTAGGCATTTTACATTTTAAGGCTTTCCATGTAAAATCAAACCACCCAGCAGCAACAAGGAGGAACCATAGATGAAACGAATCCTGTCACTTATCACAGCGGCCATGTTGATCACACTGACCGCCTGCGGCGTACAAACGCAGAATCCAGCCGCCAGTACCCCGCCGCCTGATACGTCCCCGGTTACCCAGCCGTCTGATTTAATTCAACTTCCGGAGCAGAAGGAGGAATCTCCGCAAGCGGAACACATCCTGATTGCTTACTTTTCCCTTTGGGAGAACGCCTCCTGGGGTGAGTACACGGACGCCAATACCTCCGCCAGTGTGGTGGTAGATAACCTGGGCGCTGTGGGAACCAACGCTTATGTGGCACAGATGATCCAGTCTAAAGTGGGCGGCGACCTCCATGCCATCATCGCCGCAGAGCCTTATCCGGCGGATTTTGACCAGGTAAGGGACATCAACCATCAGGAGAACAGCCGGGCCATCTCCAGCACAGTGGAAAATATGGAGCAGTACGACACGGTGTTTATCGGCTATCCGGTTTGGGCTACCACACTGCCCCAGGCGGTGCGGACATTCCTCACTGAGTATGACTTTTCCGGCAAGACGGTGATTCCCTTCTGCACCCATGACGGCTATGGGGCAGGGCGCAGTTTCTCCACTGTGGCGGAGCTTGCTGCCGGTGCGAATACCCTGGAGGGACTTGCTATCCACGCCCCGGAAGTCACAGAGTCAAAAGACGATATCAAACAGTGGCTTGGCGCCCTGGACCTGGATACGGAGCGTGGCCAAGGTGAAACGGCTATCCGTATCACGGTTGGGGACACTCAGCTGGATGGTGTACTGTATGACAGCGATATGGCTCGGCAGTTTATCGCCCAACTCCCTCAGACCATCTCCATGAGCAACTACGGAGACCGGGAGGTCTACGGCGGCATTGACCAGGAAATCACCGTGGAGGGCGAGGGTCAGCTCCGCTTTGAAGATGGTGATATTACCTACTGCCCCAGCAATAATACCGCCGCAATCTTTTACAGTCAGTCTGACCGTCCTGACCTGACTATGCGCATCTATCCCATCGGCAAGGTTACATCTGATTTGTCCATCTTCCCCGATCTGCCCAGCCGGGTGGATATTACCTTTGAGATTATGGAGTAAACAAGGAGGTTTTTGAAATGCAAGGATTGAAAAAGACGCGGATTTTTGCTCTGACGCTCTTGTTGGCACTGAGCATTGCCGTCCCGGCCTTTGCCGCCGTGGAGGATACTGGCTTTTCCGATGTGGATGCCGGTTCCTGGTACGCTGAGGCCGTCATGTACTGCCGGGAGCATAATCTGATGGCTGGAATCGGCAACAACCAGTTTGCCCCGGAGAGCAACCTGACCAGGGCGCAGCTTGCCGCTGTTCTCTATCGGATTGAGGGTACGCCTGCTGTAACAGGTACAGACGCTTTTACGGACACGCCTGACGGCGCATGGTACAGCGACGCCGTTTTGTGGGCCTCTCAGCAGGCGCTGGTCAGCGGCTACGGCGGCGGGCTGTTTGGCCCCAACGATCCGGTGAGCCGGGAGCAGATGACCACCATCCTCTGGCGGTATGCGGGAAGTCCTAACCCGACAGGAACGGCGGCCTTTACAGACAGTTCCTCTGCTGCCTCCTATGCTTCTGCCGCTGTCAGCTGGGCCGGTGTCAACAGCATTGTTCGTCCGACTTCCGGCAATATGTTCGCTCCCAAAGAGAACGCCACCCGCGCCCAGGTTGCGGACGCACTGATGAACTATGACCGCAGTACGCAGTCAGCGCCCTCTGACACTCCAAGCGGCGGCACCAGGGTACTGGTGGCCTATTTCTCCCGCTACGGAAATACAGACTATGATAACGATGTAGACGCCACTACCTCCGCCAGTGTAGTGGTGGAGGACGGCCAGCGGCAGGGCAGCACAGAGCGGATCGCCCGCATGATTGCAGAGCAGACTGGCGGTGATCTCCATCTGATCGAAACCGCAGATGCCTACCCCACTGATTTCAACGATGTGGTGGAACAGAATCACCGTGAGATTGCAAACGGCATCCGGCCTGCTCTGTCCTCCCATGCGGATCTGGAAAATTATGACGTGATTTTTATTGGCTATCCAGTCTGGTCTTCCACCACCCCCACCCCGGTGCTGTCCTTTTTGGAGGAACAGAACCTGTCCGGCAAGACGGTGATCCCCTTCTGTACCCATGACGGCTATGGCGCAGGCAGCAGCTATTCCGCAATCCGCAACTCCAGTTCTGGCGCCGCGGTAGAGCAGGGACTGGCGGTTGATTCCAGCCGGGTGTCCTCCGCACAGAATACGGTCACGGATTGGGTATCCGGTTTGAATCTCTCTGCCGGAACCACCCCAGCCCAACAGGGGGAAACTGCTGTCCGCATCACCATTGGAGACACCCGATTGGAGGGTGTGCTGTACGACAGCAATATGGCCCGGCAGTTTATCGCCCAGCTCCCCCAGACAATCACCATGAGCAACTACGGAGGCCGTGAGGTCTACGGCGGTATCGACCAGGCCATCACCGTGGAAGGCGAGGGCCAGCTCCGCTTTGAAGATGGCGACATCACCTATTGCCCCGCCAACAACACCGCCGCCATCTTTTATAGTCAATCCAGCAATCCCAATCTGATCATGCGGATATATCCTATCGGAAAGGTTACATCTGATCTCTCCATCTTCCCCGATCTGCCCAGCCGAGTAGAGATTACCTTTGAAATCGTTCAGTAAAGGAGCTTTTACCATGAAAAAATCCCTCTCTTTTTTATTGGCCCTTGCCCTTTGCTGCGCTCTGACCGCCTGTGGAGGCGGTCAGGGTGCGGCGGGCAGCGACACTCCCTCCACGCCTGTAACATCTCAGCCTGAAGAAACACCCGACAACTCTCAGCATCACGAGTCGCCCAATACTTCCACCCCTGCGGATACCCCTGAAACAACTGAACCGGAGGAGGATGTCGGAAACGGTGTCCTGATCGTTTACTTTGCCTATGGTGAAAACGCCCCTCTGTCTGACGGCGTGGACGCATCCACCTCCGCCAGCATCCAGTATCGGGGTGATGAACTGACCGGAAATACTGGCCTTGTGGCGGACATGATCGCAGAAGCCACTGGTGGCGATCTGTTCTCTATCCTGACGGCGGAGCAGTATCCAGACAACTACAACGACACCATTGACGTAGGGCAGACGGAGAAGGGATCCAATGCCCGCCCGGAGTTGTCCACCCAGCTTGATCATTTGGACAGCTATGATACCGTGTTTTTGGGCTTCCCCAACTGGTGGGGAGATATGCCTATGGCAGTTTACAGCTTTTTGGATGAATACGACCTCAGCGGCAAGACCATTGTTCCCTTTGTCACTTCGGGTGGCAGCGGTTTTGCCGGCACGATTCAAGCTATTGAAAATGCTGAACCGGATGCCACAGTGCTGGAGGGCCTCTCACTGCGTGACAGCCGTTCCCCCCAGGCAGAGGACGATGTCGCGGACTGGCTGGCCCGGCTCGGACTGGCCGGTTAATATAACTTCCTTTCTTTGCAAATGGTACGACAGCTATCTTCTGGTAGCTGTCGTATCATTTCTTATCATGCAGAAAAGGCATGATAAATAATCCAAATTAGGCATTTTACATTTATGTAATTCTCAGTTACAATGAAACCGTCAAGGAGAATTCTTTCAACAGGAAATCCATATCTGATAGGGAGGTTGACATGAAAGTAACTGTTATTACTGGAAGCCCTCACAAAAAAGGCACTTCCGCTCTGCTGGCGGATGAGTTTATCCGGGGCGCACAGGAGGCCGAATGGGAAACCTTCCGCTTCGATGCCGCCTTTGAGCAGGTTGCTCCCTGTCTGGGCTGTGACCGCTGCGGGATTGGCGCGGCTCCCTGCACCCAGAAGGACGGAATGCAGAAGCTGATGCCGGAACTGCTGGCCTCCCAGGCGGTGGCGCTGGTCACGCCGCTGTATTACTTTGGCTTTTCCGCCCAGATCAAGACAGTAATCGACCGCTTCTACGCCAACAACTACAAGCTGACCGGCGGTAAAAAGGCATTCCTTCTGGCAACCGCCTATGACAGCAACGACTGGACCATGGAGGCGCTGACAGCCCACTACGAGACGCTGTCCCGCTATCTCCAGTGGGAGGATGCCGGACGGGTCCTGGCGGTGGGATGTGGTGTCCGCTCCGACATTGAACGCACCCAATTCCCCCAGGAAGCCTATCAGCTTGGCCTTTCCCTCAAATAAAGACAAAAGGGAGACAAAATGATGAGAAACTTAAAACGATTTGGTGCGTTGTTCCTGGCCTTGGTTCTGGCACTGTCCCTGGCTGTCCCAGCCTTTGCCGCCGTGGATGATGCCGGCTTTTCCGATGTGGATGCCGATGCGTGGTATGCCGAAGCTGTCATGTACTGCCAGGAGCATAACCTGATGGCCGGAATCGGCAACAACCAGTTTGCCCCGGAGAGCAATCTGACCCGTGCGCAGCTTGCCACCGTCCTCTACCGGATCGAGGGCACTCCGGCTGTGACTGGTACGGACGCCTACACAGATACGCCTGACGGCGCATGGTACAGCGACGCCGTACTGTGGGTGTCTCAGCAGAGCCTCATCACCGGCTATGGCGGTGGTCTGTTCGGCCCTAACGACCCGGTGAGCCGGGAGCAGATGACCACCATCCTCTGGCGGTATGCGGGAAGTCCCTCGGCGGAGAGGGCCGCAGACTACAATGACGAGGCCGCGATTGCCTCCTATGCCGCCGCCGCTGTGGATTGGGCCAGTGTCAACGACATTGTGGCACCTCTCTCCACGGGCGTGTTTTCTCCGAAAAGCGATGCAACCCGCGCCCATGTTGCCGCCGCTCTGATGAATTACAGCCGCCAGCAGACGGGAACCACTCCTGTACCTCCTGCCGCTAACAATGAACGATTTGTGCGGATAAACGGCGGTACCTTCCAGATGGGAAGCCCGACCAATGAGCCGGAGCGCAGTTCCGATGAAATTCAGCATAACGTGACTGTGAGCAGCTTCTACATGGCACGAACGGAAGTGTCCCAGGCGGAATATCAAGCGGTGATGGGAAACAACCCCAGCGAAACCAAGGGGGACGATCTGCCTGTGACGAACATCACTTGGTACGATGCCATTGAATACTGCAACAGGCTCAGTGAAGCCGAGGGCCTGACATCCTGCTACACCGTCTCCGGTACGACAGTCACTTGGAACAAGTCTGCCAACGGCTATCGCCTGCCCACGGAGGCCGAGTGGGAATACGCCGCCCGCGCCAATACCTCCACTCCATTTAGCTTTGGAGATTACGTTCACAACAGCGACGCCAACTGCTACAACGCCTACGGCTACAACAACGACGCCAGCGGGAATTGGGTGAACGGCTCCGATTCATATTTGAGAAGGACTGTGGAAGTAGATCAGTATGCCGCCAACGTCTATGGCCTATATAATATGCACGGCAACGCCGCCGAGTGGGTGTGGGACTGGTACGGCGCGTATGAGTCCCAGGTATCCAATGATCCCACCGGCCCGGAGGGCGGCAATGCCAAGATTGTCCGGGGCGGCGGCTGGAATGACCACCCCAAGCACATTCGCTCCGCCTACCGGGGCGCTCACCCTGCGGATGTTTCTCTTTACAGTATTGGTGTACGCCCGGTTCGGAACGCCGAAACCACCACAGGTCAGGTTAGAAGCGTTTACAGCACCCAGGCGGAACAGGGAACCGGCAGAACCCTGATCGTCTACTTCTCCCAGACCGGGAACACCGAGGGGTTAGCGAACCTCATCCACGAGATCAGCGGCTTTGACATCTTCCGTCTGGAGCGGGCCACTCCCTATGCCTCCAGCAGCAACGGCCCGGTGCTGTACGGCGAGGCTTTGAATGAGCTGCGCTCGGAAGCTGTCCCAGAACTGAAGGAGTATCCGAACATTGACCAGTATGACACCATTCTCTTGGGCTACTGCAACTGGTGGTCCTCTATCCCCGCCTGTGTGCGCACCTTCCTCACCCGCAACGACCTCAGCGGCAAGACCATCGTTCCCTTCTGCTCCATGGGCGGCGGACACTTTGGTCAGACCATCAGCGCGATTGCGAAGCTGGCTCCTGACAGTGTGATCAAGGAGGGCCTGGAGGTTACTTATTCTTCCTATGACCGGGCGGAGATTCAAGAATGGCTGAACAACTCGGTACAGTAAAAACAAACCAACAAAAAGGAGACAAAATGATGAAAAACCTAAAACGATTTGGCGCATTGTTCCTGAGCGTGGTGTTGGCGCTTGCCTTGGCCATCCCGGCCTTTGCCGCCGTGGACGATACCGGCTTTTCCGATGTGGATGCAGACGCATGGTACGCCGAAGCTGTCATATACTGCCGGGAGCATAACCTGATGGCCGGTACCGGCAACAACCAGTTTGCCCCGGAAAGCAATCTGACCAGAGCGCAATTTGCCACCGTTCTCTACCGGATCGAGGGCACTCCAGCTGTATCTGGAACGGATGCCTTTACGGATACGTCTAAAGGAGCATGGTACAGCGATGCCGTACTGTGGGTGTCTCAGCAGAATCTCATCACCGGCTACGGCGGCGGTCTGTTCGGCCCTAATGACCCGGTGAGCCGGGAGCAGATGACCACCATCCTCTGGCGATATGCGGGAAGTCCTGTGTCTGACGGGGCTGACGATTACACGGACGAGACTTCGATTGCCTCCTATGCCGCCGCCGCTGTGGATTGGGCCAGCGTCAACAACATCGTGGTGCCTGTATCTACGGGTGTGTTTGCTCCGAAAAGCGAGGCCAGCCGCGCCCATATCGCCGCCGCACTGATGAATTACAGCAGAAGCCAGCAGACTGCGCCCACTACCCCCACCGAGCCTGATCCCGCTCCCAGCGAGGGAACCAAGGTGCTGATCGCATACTTCTCCGCTACCAACAATACAGAGAGCATCGCCAATCACCTGGACGCCATTCTGGACGCCGACCTCTATGAGATCACGCCGGAGCAGCCCTACACCGCCGCCGACCTGAACTACAACTCGGACTGCCGTGCTAATGACGAGCAAAATGACCCCAGCGCCCGTCCCGCTATCTCCGGCAGTGTGGACAACATGGAGCAGTATGATGTAATTTTCTTGGGCTATCCCATCTGGTGGGGACAGGCTCCGAAGATCATCTATACCTTCCTGGAGAGCTATGACCTCAGTGGCAAGACCATCGTTCCCTTCTGCACCTCCGGCAGCAGCGGCCTCGGCTCCAGCGCCACAAACCTCCATAGCCTCGCCAGCAATGCCACATGGCTAGACGGCCAGCGGTTCAGCGGCAGTGCTTCCCGCTCCACGGTGGAGTCTTGGGTGAATGGCCTTGGGCTGGCTCTGACCCCTGCGGCCTGAATAACGGATGCTGAAGAAGCCCCATCCCGGCTGGGGTGGGGCTTCTTCGTTCAAAATTGGAGTTGATAAACACGATGAAACGGATTTTTAACTCGGTTTTGTGTTTCTCGCTTGTGTTTGCTTTGACGAGCTGCGCCAGCACAGAACAACACCCCTCCTCTACGCCCTCCGAATCTACACAAATACCGAACCAGACCATCACCGCACCAGCAGATGACACATCTCCTGAGATCGTCCCGCCAGAGGACTTTGTGCTGATAAGCGGCGCGACCTTCCAGATGGGAAGCCCGGAATCGGAGGCATGGCGTGTGGAGGATGAAACCGCCCACATGGTTACAGTCAGCGATTATTACATTAGTAAATTTGAAGTCACCCAGGCTGAATACAAAGCGGTCATGGGGGAGAATCCCAGCTTCTTCACCGGGGATGATCTCCCGGTAGAGAGCATTTCATGGATGGAAGCTATCCAGTATTGCAACACCCGCAGCACCCAGGAAGGACTGACCCCGGCCTATGCGGTAGACGGTCAGAACATTTCTTGGGATCGAAGCACCAACGGCTACCGCCTGCCTACCGAAGCCGAGTGGGAATACGCCTGCCGTGCCGGGACAGAAACGCCGTTCAACACAGAAACTTCTATCAGCGCGGATGAGGCCAACTATTGGGGCCACTACCCCTATCTCATCGAGGATAACTACTTCTCCCAAGGGAACCTGGAAACCAAGCCCGGTGTTTACCGGCAGACAACCGTGGCGGTTGGCAGCTTTGGACCCAACGCATGGGGTCTCTACGATATGCACGGCAACGTAGGCGAATGGGTTTGGGACTGGTATGGAGCCTATGAAACCGGGAAGCAGACGGACCCCACCGGCCCCGCCAGCGGCACCCTCCGGGTGTACCGGGGCGGTGGATGGAACGATTTTGCCAAGAGCCTCCGCTCGGCTTACCGGGCCACCCTCCCCCCGGACAGCGCCAGCTTCAATATCGGACTGCGGCTGGTGCGGAACGCGGGGACCGGCAGCGGGAATGTAGAATCTTCCTCTGCGCAGTCCAGCGGACAGACCGGCGGCAATGTTCTGATCGCTTATTTTTCCTGGGGCGGCAACACCAGAGGAATTGCCGAGGAAATTCAGCGTCAGACCGGGACCGAGCTGTTTGAGATTGAAATGGTGACCCCCTACTCATCCGACTATAACACGGTTCTGGATCAGGCGCAGGAGGCTCAAAACAACCAGGACCGTCCAGAGCTGTCCACCCATGTGGAGGATATGGACCAATATGACATCATCCTCCTGGGCTACCCCAACTGGTGGGCCTCCATCCCAATGCCTGTCGCATCCTTCCTGGAGGAATACGATTTTTCCGGCAAAACCATCATCCCATTTTGCAGTCACGGAGGCGGGCGGTTCGGTCAAAGTCTGACGGCGATTACAAAGCTGGCGCCTGACGCTGTGCTGGGCGAAGGGCTGGCCATCTCTTATTCCGGCGGTTCTGGTTTATCTGGTGACGTATCCGCTTGGCTGGAAGAAAACGGTATTTCAGCAAAATAATTGGAAAGAAGAATAGATTTTCTGATATAGAATGAGAGGATGTATTTGAAAAGAAAAATCTCTATACTTTTGACAGTTTCCGTGTTCCTCCTTTTGGCGGGTTGCGGAGAAAACGCCCAAAATGATGATTCTGCCATTCAAACAGACGCGCCCCACACCTTTGCCGGTTATCCTGTGGTTTACCTGACGGCAGACATTTCCGCCCAAGGCTTGCTTTCCGCCTATGAAGCCTTAGAACCAGCAGAGAATGGAACGGTCGGAATCAAATTGTCAGAAACATTGTCAGATGGTTTCTCCTGGCAGGATTTGACGGTGGAGTTAGTGCAAGCGGCAAACGCATCCATAATAGAAAACAATGGACCTGAAACAGAGCTTTCCGGCTACGAAAACATCGTTGTTTTGACCCATCTTGAACCGCATGACACAGTGGGGTTTTATGGAACCACAGCGCACATGGCCTCTATTTCCACACAGCAAGAAGATTTGGACCGCTTTGCAAGCGACCCGGATGGGATGCTGCAGTATCTTGCCGAACAGGGAAAAGCAGCGGCAGAAAGCGTAAGCGGTCCGATTCTCTACATTGCCGTGTTGGATCAATGGAGTGTTGGCGACCCCGCATATGGTGGAAACATTCTGGCTTCTTATGATCCGGTATCCTTGGATCAAGCCTGTGTGGATCTCATCAATATGACGGAGGAATGCCAATCGCTGGCGGCGCATATTGCGGTCTGCAAAGGCATCTACACGCTGGTAAACGCCGAGCAGATGGGATGGGGCAGCCGTACCTATGCCTTTTTGAGTATTGACTAAATCAGACGTGAAAAATAGAACTGTGAGTTCCCCCCCCCCTTTTTTTGCTCAATCATACGATAGCCGCCCCTGAAGCGGCTGTCGTATGATTTCATTCGCAACCATACATATTGAGCATGATAAATAATTTATATTAGGTATTTTACATTCATTTAATTCTCAGTTACAATGGATTCATGAGAAAGGGGAGATAAAAAATGAACCATAAACGATTCATACTTGCGATATGTGCAGCTTCTATTTTAACTTTGTCTGCCTGTGGAAACACGAATACAGCACCTTCCACCGAAATGCCCTCACCGCCTGTATCCAGCACTCCTGTCCCAGAAATCCCGGATACCTCTGTCCAGCAGGATGGCGATTCAGATGCAGCGGGAACGGATTCTGAAAAGGAATCTCAGGACATGGAGCCGGAGGATATCAGCTTGCCTCCGCAAACGCCTGAAGTGCCAGCCCAATCGGAGGAAAACGTTCCTGTGACAACCGAGCCGGAGAACCCGTTGGTACCGCCAGAAAATGCGGAGGAAAAAAGCACAAAAACCCTGATCGCCTATTTTACCTGGGCGGAAAACACGGTGGTAGACGATCCCTCCGCTGTAGATGTAGACGCCACCACCTCCGCAAGCGTTCTGGCTCCCGGTCATGTGGCACAGATGGCCGCATGGATACAGGCAAAGACCGGAGGCGATTTGTTCTCAATTATCACGGCAGACCCCTATTCCAGTGACTATGATGAATGCTTGGACCGGGCCGCTGATGAAAAGGCGGACAACGCAAGGCCCATCCTGTCCGGCTCTGTGGGGAATATGGACGAATATGATGTGGTATTTCTGGGCTACCCGGACTGGTGGGCTACCTGCCCCATGGCGGTATTTACTTTTTTAGACAGCTATGACTTCACAGGGAAAATGGTGATCCCATTCTGCGCCCATGGAACCAGCGGCCTTGCCTCCAGTGTGAGGGACATCCGCGCAGCTCTTCCCGATGTTACGGTGTTGGATGCGGTGGGCGTTCAGAGGCCGGGGATGGATACCCCGCTCAGTACAGCGCAGGACACAGTGGAGACATGGCTGGAAGGTTTTGCATACTGAGGCCATGCGTAAAAAAGTGATTTGCGTAATCACCGCTGTGCTTATCCTGTTATCCTGTGCTGGCTGCGGAAAACAGGAGGAAGCGGCAGACCGGAGCTTCTTCGCCTTGGACACCTACATCACCATGCAGGCCGTTGGACCGGATGCGGAGCAGGCTCTGGAAACTGCGGAGGAATCCATCCGGGAACTGGAACGGAAATGGTCTGTTACCAGCCCCGGCAGTGAGATTTACACGGTAAACCAAAGCGGCGGGAACCCCACAAGCATCAGTGAGGATACTGCGGAGATTCTCCGCTTTGTGCTGGATATGGCGCAAGATACAGACGGCGCACTGGACCCCACGATCTATCCGGTTTTGACAGCCTGGGGTTTTACCACTGACAGCTATCAGGTTCCCTCCCAGGAAGAATTGGATACCCTGCTCTCCTATGTGGACTATCAAAGTATTCAGCTTACAGGCGGCACGGTAACAGTGCCGGTGGAATGCCAGATTGACTTGGGATCGGTGGCCAAAGGCTATATTGGTGATCTGGTGGCCGATAGCCTTCGGAAATGCGGCATCACTTCCGCCCTGATAAACCTGGGCGGTAATGTTCAGGCAGTCGGCGCAAAAGCGGATGGCTCTCCCTGGAGGATAGGCGTGCGTGACCCTATGGCGAATGGGAACTTAGGCGTTTTAGAGATAACGGACCAAGCGGTTGTCACCTCCGGCGGCTACGAGCGGTACTTTACGGATGCGGATGGAAATGTTTACTGGCATATCCTGGACCCGCAGACCGGCTATCCGGCCCGGAACGGCCTTATCTCCGTCACGGTGGTTTCCCCAGAGGGAAAGCGGAGCGACGCTCTCTCCACGGCGCTGTTCGTCATGGGTATGGAACGTGCCATTGAGTATTGGTGCGCACATGGCAACTTTGAAATGCTACTGGTGACAGAGAATGGAACGGTTCTGCTGACCGGGGGCTTGGAGAACGCATTCACCCTGGATGAAGAACAGAACGGCAGAGAGGTCACGGTGATCCATCATGAAGCAGAGTAAACTCTGGGTGGTTCTGTGTGCGGCGATTTTGCTGCTGGGGGTGGCTGGATGCCTTTGGGTGCTGCGGCCAACCGGCGGAGATACCGTAGAAATTTTACAAGACGGAAAGCTGCTCTACACGCTCGACCTGTCGAGGAGCGAAGATCAGGTGATTGAGATTCCTTATACGGGAAGCTCCAATATCATCCAAGTGCAGGATGGGAAAATCCGAGTGCTGGAGGCGGAGTGTCCCGATCAAATCTGTGTTCACATGGGATATTTATCTGACACGGGACTGCCCATTGTCTGTCTGCCCAATCGTCTGGTAATTCAATATCAACAGGCCGGAACGGACGGAGCCACAGGCTGAAGGAGGGAAAACCATGCAAACCAAAAGGCTGACAGAATTGGCGCTCCTGGCGACCATCGCCCTGACCATCTTCATGGTAGAAAGCAAGATACCCAATCCAATCCCACTTCCCGGCGTGAAACTGGGACTGGCAAATATCGTAACAGTCTACGCGGTGTACCGCTTCCGGCCCAAAGAGGTGATCCTGCTCCTGACCACTCGGATCATCCTGGGCGCGGTTTTCGGTGGAAACATGATGGCCCTGTTATACAGCGCGGCAGGCGGGGCGCTTTGCCTGTTGGGGATGCTCCCGCTCCACCGCCTGATCCCGGAAAAAGCGCTCTGGATCAGCAGTATTTTGGGGGCGGTATTCCACAATATCGGGCAGATGACAGCGGCAATTCTTGTGATGAAAAGTCTTGGAGTTGCTATGTATTTCCCATTTCTGTTGGTTTCCGGGTGCTGTGCGGGGTACTTTACCGGACTGTGCGCACAGTTTCTGCTCCAGCGCAAGCCCCACATGATGAACCCTGCGCAGACGCTGGCAGAACGATGATCCCGCAGCCATTAAATTCAAGAAAACGAGGCGTATTGCAGTGTTATTCTCCAATCGTGATCTGAAAAAGCTCCTGCTCCCACTGGTCATTGAGCAAATTCTTGTCATGCTGGTGGGTATGGTGGACACGGTAATGGTGTCCAGTGTGGGGGCGGCGGCGGTGTCCGGTGTGGCCTTGGTGGATATGGTAAACTTTCTGGTCATTACCGTGCTGACCGCCCTGACCACTGGAGGCTCGGTGATCCTGTCGCAATACTTAGGGAACCGCCAACCGGACAAGGCTGCGGTTTCTGCCGGACAACTCATGACGGTTTCCGCTCTGTCCTCTGCCGGAATCATGGCCGTGTGCGTCCTGCTTCGAGTCCCCATCCTCCATCTGTTCTTCGGCGCGGTGGAGCCGGATGTGATGGACGCTGCCCTGACGTACTTCCTTGTGACGGCCTGTTCCTTCCCTTTCCTGGGTGTCTATAACGCGGCGGCGGCGCAGTTCCGCAGCATGGGACGCACCAGCATGACCATGTACGTCTCCCTGATGATGAACGCGGTCAATATCGCGGGAGATTTTATCGGGGTATCCCTGCTCCATGCCGGAGTG